>CANQKU010000006.1 GCA_947624535.1 uncultured Bacilli bacterium | reverse complement strand
CCTTTTATTTCAAAATCATTTTTGTGGTGTTGAACTAGACCATACACTCTTTCAAAGCTTTCGGTTAATCCCTCTATGATATTATCTAGATTATTTGAAAATGTTGAGTCGGGATTATTTACTCTATGATTATATCTATTTTTTATTGATAAAGTGTGGGATGGATCTTTAGTAAACTGAATACTTATTACGCTTGTGCCATACTTATCTTGTCTTTTTGGATATTGATAATTCCATCTATTTATTTCATTCACGTCTTTTTTTACAGCGAAGAAGACTCTACATCTATTTAATCTTCCACCTCTAAATGTGCATAACTCTTCTCCTTTTGCATAATACTTTTTAAACTGTTGAATTTCGTCTTCAGTTTCACATTCATATAAGTTATAACCTACTTCATTTAATAACTCTTTTGGAGTTTTATTAGTACTTATTTTATTATTATTTTCAACGTTTACTAAACTATAGATATAATTTTTAAACTTTTCTTCTAACTTTTGATTTATAATATCTTGGTATAGACTACGATTAGGTTCAAAATGATTTAACATTAATGTTGATAGTAGTCCATCTTTTTCTAATAAAGTTGGAAAAAATTCACGACATAGTTTTGCCATAGCTTCTCCATACTTCTTCTTAATTAGCTTTAAATCATAGTCCATTTTAACACCTCCTCGTCATGATTATATTTTATATTTTATATTTTATATTTTATTTTCTTTGTTTTATTAATTCTAACGCTACTGATGCTTTATTAATATCAATGCTATAGTTATTAAATATTGGATTATTATTCAAAAAGAAGTCATCTATTTTTTCTAAATTTGGACAATTTAATTTTACTAAAGTGGTATTTGAATGTAAGAAGTTCTCACCTACTATACGTAAATTAGGAAGATTTAGTATTTGTAGAGCATTATTTGAAAACAAAAAGTTATCATCTACTTCTTTTAATTTTAGTAAATTTAACTTTTGTAAATCTTTATTAGCATGCATAAAATTAGCTTCTACTTTTTCTAGTTTTGGGCAATTTAATTCTTTTAGATGCCTATTCATAAATAAAAATTCATCTAGTGCATTCTCTAATTTTGGTAAGGTTAAGACTTGTAAAGCTTCATTTGAGGATAAAAAGTTATACCCTACTTTTTCTAAATTTGGTAAATTTACTTTTTCTATAACCTTATTTAGCCATAAAAATTCATCTCCAACTTCCTGTAAGTTTGGTAGATTTATCTCTTTTAAAGCTCTATTTTTACTTAAGAATTCATTTCCTACTATTTTTAAGTTTGGTAAATCTAGTTCTTGTAAAGAGTAATTATGACGTAAAAAATAATCTTTTATTTTTTCTACATTAGGATTTTCTAACCTAATCATTTCATTATTTTCATTTAAAACTATCTTTATATCTTCTTTATTCTTTATTTTTATTACTAATTTTTTATTTTTTCCTAATCTTTCTATCTGTATTTTTTCTATATCATCTACTGTATCTAAAAATGGATCTTTTATTTTTTCATCATATACTTTTATTTTCTTATTTACTAAATCTACTATAAAGTAATCCATTATTATATATTTTTCTTTTTCATAGTGCTTTACTTCATAGTTATCTAATATGATATTATTGGGGCAGTAATAAATGTTATTTATTTCATTATTATATTTATGAAACTTTCCATCATTTGCGGTTGTATAGCCATTTATTTCAAATCCGTAATTCATTCTATATTGTTGGATTAGACCATATTCATCTTCAAAACTTTTAGTTAATCCTTTTATAATATTGTCTAAGTTATTTGAAAATGTTGAGTCTGGGTTGTTCACTCTATGATTATATCTATTTTTTATTGATAAAGTGTGAGAATAATCTTTCATAAACTGAATACTAATTACACTTGTTCCATACCTATCTTGTCTTTGAGGATTTGGGTAATCAATTCGTTTTATTTCATCTACGTCTTTTTTTACGGCGAAGAAGACTCTACAACTATTTAATCTTCCTCCATTAAATGTGCATAACTCTTCTCCCTTAGCATAATACTTTCTAAACTTTTGTATTTCTTTTTCACTTTTACATTCGTATAAGTCGTATCCTGCTTCACTTAGTAACTCTTTTGGAGATTTTTGTGAGGTTATTTCAGTATCATCATCCATATCTAATAAACCGTAAATAAAATCTTTAAACTCAAATTCTTTTCCTTGATCTATTAAATCTTGATATAAGCTGTGATTAGGTTCAAAGTTCATTGATATTGAAGTTGATAGTAATCCCTCTTTTTCTAATAAAGTTGGAAAAAATTCACGACATAGTTTAGCCATATCCTCTCCATACTTCTTCTTAATTATCTTTAAATCATAGTCCATTTTAACACTTCCTCGTCATGACTATTTTCAAATACTTTTTTGTTTTACTTTACCCATATTAATATCTTTAAAATTTTCTTCATTAAATATTGGATGATGTTCTAAAAAGTCAAATCTTATTTTATTTCTATTTAAATTTGGACAGTTTAACTCTTCTAGTGTACTATTATAATATAAAAACTTATAACCTACTTCTTTTAAGTTTTGAAGATCTAGTTTTCGTAAATTGTCATTAGTATATAAAAATTCATTACCTACTTTTTGTACGTTTGGTAAATTTATCTCTTTTAAATTTTTATTAGCGTATAAAAAGTTATCTCCTATTTCTTGCACTTTTGGTAGTGTTAGTTTTTCTATAACATTATTTCTTTCTAAGAAATAACTTTCTATCTTTTGTAAATTAGGTAGACTTAATTCTTTTATACATTTATTATTTTTCAAAAAATTATTTCCTACTTCGCATAGATTTGGAAGATTTACTCTTTTTAGAGGAGCCTCCTCTAAGAAACCTGACTTTGCTATTTTTAAGTTTGGTAGACTTATTTCTTCTAAAGAGGTATTAAAACATAAAAAACCTAGTTCTACCATTCTTAAGTTTGGTAGATTAACTTTTTCTAAAGAGCTATTATAGCATAAAAAGAAATATCCAACTTTCTGTAAGTTTGGTAAATCTATTTCTTTACAAGAAGTATTATAATGTAAAAATTGATTTCCAATTCTTTGTACATTAGGATTTATTAATTTAATTATTTCATTATTTTTATTTAATACTAACTTGATATCTTCACCATTATTTACTTTTATTGTTAATTGTTTTTCTTCTAACTTTTTTTCTATCTCTATTTTTTCAATATCTTTAATAGTATCTAAAAATGCATCATCATGTATTTCATTATATAATTTTATTTTTTTATTTACTAAATCTAGTATAAAGTAATCCATGATGATATATTTTTCTTTTTCATATCGTTTTACTTCAAAGTTATCTATTATGATATTATTTGGGCAGTAATAAATATTATTGATTTCATTGTTATACTTGTAATACTTTCCATCATTTGCTCTTACATAACCATTTATTTCGAAATTGTCATTTTTATGTTGCTGGATTAAACCATATTCTCTTTCAAAACTTTCAGTTAATCCCTCTATGATATTATCTAGATTATTTGAAAATGTTGAGTCTGGATTATTTACAGTGTGATTATATCTATTTTTTATTGATAGAGTGTGGGATGGATCATTAGTAAACTGGATACTTATGACACTTGTTCCATACCTATCTTGTCTTTTTGGGGCTTGATAATCCTCTCTTTTTATTTCATCTACGTCTTTTTTTACTGCGAAGAAGACTATACTACTATTTAATCTTTTATCCCTAAATGTACATAACTCTTCTTCCTTAGTGTAATACTTTCTAAATTTTTGTACTTCTTCTTCAGTTTCACATTCATATAAGTCATAGCCTGCTTCATTTAGTAATTCTTTTGGTGTCTTATTAGTTCTTACTTTATTATTTTCAGCACTTATTAAACTATAGATATAATTTTTAAAACCTATTTCTTTTTCTTGATCTATTAAATCTTGATATAGGCTGTGATTAGGTTCAAATCGATTTAGCATTAATGTTGATAATAGTCCCTCTTTTTCTAATATAGTCGGGAAAAACTCTCGACATAATTTAGCCATATTTTCTCCATACTTCTTCTTAATTAGTTTTAAATCATAGTCCATTTTAACACTTCCTCTATCATGTTATTTTCAAATACTTTTTTGTTTTACTTTACCCATATTAATATCTTTAAAATTATCTTCATTAAATAATGGATGATGCCCTAAAAATTTATTTTCTACTTTATCTACTTCTAAATTAGGACAGTTTATCTTCTTTAAAGCTATATTATAATATAAGAAATTACTTCCTACTTTTTTTAATTTTGGAAGATTTAACTCTTCTATAGTAGTATTAAGATATAAAAAGAAATTCTCAACTTCTTGTAATTCAGGTAATGATAATTCTTTTAAAGAGTCATTTATATATAAGAATTCAGGGCCTGTTTTTTTAAGGTTTGGAAGAGTTAAACTTTTTATAGTTTCATTATTATACAAAAATTTATATCCTACTTCTTTTAAGTTTGGTAAATTTAACTCTTCTAGTGCATTATTATAATATAAGAACCTAGCTCCCACTTTTTGTAAGTTTGAAAGATCCACTTCTTTTATAATTTTATTAGCGAATAAAAAGTCATCATCTACTTCTTGTAACTTAGGTAGTATTAACTTTTCTAGTGAAGTATTCATAGCTAAGAAATAACTTCCTACCTTTTGTAAATTTGGTAAGTTTACTTCTTTTATACATTTACAATTATTTAAAAAATAACTTCCCACTTCTTTTAGATTTGGTAAATCCAAATCTTGTAATATCTCGTTGCAGCATAAAAATTCATATCCAACTTCTTGTAAGTTTGGTAGATTTAGTTTTTGTAAAGAAGTATTTTCACATAAGAAACCGGTCTTTACTTTTTGTAAGCTTGGTAAATTTAAAACTTGCAGTGAGTTATTCACAGATAAAAAAGCATTTCCTACTACTTTTAAGTTTGGTAAATCTACCCTTTTTAAAGACTTATTCCAATATAAGAAATAATCTCCAACTTCTTCTAAATTTGGTAAACTCAAAATTTGTAGGGCAGTATTTATAAATAAAAAGTCATTACCTATTTTCTCTACATTAGGATTTGATAGTTCTATCATTTCATTATTTTTATTTAAAACTATCTTTATATCTTCACCATTCTTTACTTTTATTGTTATAAGTTTTTCTAATTTATTCTTTTCTATCTCTATTTTTTCTATATCATCAATAGTATCTAAGAATGAGTCTAAAGCATCTCTTGTTGATCTTTTATTTGCGTTATATGTGTTTATTTCTTTATTTACTAAATCTAATATAAAATAATCCATAACAATATATTTTTCTTTGTCATAACGTTTTACTTCATAGTTATCTATTATGATATTGTTAGGACAATAATAAATGTTGTTTATTTCTCGATTATATTTATAATACTTTCCATCATTTGCTCTTACATAACCAGCTATTTCAAAACCGTTGTTTTTATGTTGCTGAACTAGACCATATTCTCTTTCAAAACTTTCGGTTAAGCCACTTATTATATTATCTAGGTTATTTGAAAATGTTGAGTCTGGATTATTAACAACATGATTATATCTATTTTTTATTGATAAAGTATGGGATGAGTCTTTCATAAACTGGATGCTTATTACACTTGTACCATACTTATCTTGTCTTTTTGGAGCTTGATAATCATCCCTTTTAATTTCATCTACATCTTTTCTTACGGCGAAGAAGACTCTACATCTATTTAATCTTCCTCCATTAAATGTACATAATTCCTCTCCACAAGCATAATATTTTCTAAACTGTTGTATTTCTTCTTCAGTTTTACATTCATATAAGTCATATCCTGCTTCACTTAATAATTCTTTTGGAGTTTTATATATATTTATTTTATTATCATTTTCTACGTCTACTAAACTATATATATAATCTTTAAAATCGGCTTCTATATTTTGATCTATTAAATCTTGATATAGGTTGTGACTAGGTTCGAAACTTTTTAGCATTAATATTGGTACTAACCCTTTTGTTTCTAATAAAGTTGGAAAAAATTCACGACATAGTTTAGCCATATTTTCTCCATACTTTTTCTTAATTATCTTTAAATCTTGATCCATTTTAACACTTCCTCGAATATATTTTATTTAGATTTAACTTTAATATCTTTTAACTTATCCTTTTCTTTTAACGTTTGATTTAATAAAAAACATGAGCCTTTTTCTTCTATTTTTGGTAAATTTATTACTTCCAATGAACGATTGAGACTTAAGAAATAATTTCCGGCTATTTGTAAGTTAGGTAAATCTAGCTCCTGTAGAGCATCATTTATATATAAAAAATTATCTCCTACTTCTTTTACTTTTGGTAAGTTTATCTCTTTTAACGTTCTATTTTCTATTAAGAAACTACCTCCTATTTCTTGTACGTTTGGCATATTTAATTTTTCTAATGTAGTATTAAAATTTAAGAAGTTAAACCCAATTTTTTGTATGTTTGGTAAGAATAGTTCTTTTAAAGATTTATTATAATGAAAAGCATCATGCCCCACTTCTTGTAGTTTTGGTAGATTTATTTTTTCTAAAATTTCATTATAATATAAGAAAGAGTTACCTACTTTTTGAAGATTTGGTAAAGTTAATACTTGTAAAGCTTTATTTGAAGTTAAGAAATAATCACCAACTTCTTCTAAATTTGGTAGATTTAGTTTTTGTAAACACTCATTACGATATAAGAAATAATTTTTTATTTTTTCTAAATTTGGTAAGGAAAGTTCTTTTAAAGATGAATTAAATCTTAAGAAACATGTTCCTGCTTCTTTTAATTTAGGAAGATTTAATTCTTGTAAAAGTTCATTATCATATAAGAAATAATCTCCTATTTTTTGTAAGTTAGGTAAATTTATATCTTGTAAGGCAGTATTTAAATATAAAAATTGATTTCCTACTCTTTCTACATTAGGATTTGTTAACCTAATTATTTCATTATTTTCATTTAAAATTATCTTTATATCTTCTCTATTTTTTACTTTTATTATTAATTGTTTTTCTAATTTTTTCTTTTCTATTTCTATTTTTTCAATATTACCAATAGTATCTAAAAATGCATCTGTTATTTTTTCATCATAGAATTTTATTTCCTTGTTTACTAAATCTACTATAAAGTAATCCATTAATATATATTTTTCTTTTTCATATCGTTTTACTTCATAGTTATCTATTATGATATTATTTGGACAGTAATAAATATTATTTACTTCTTGATTATATTTATAATGTTTTCCATCATTAGCTACTACATAACCTTGTATTTCGAAATAATTATTTTTATATTGTTGAACTAGACCATATTCGTTTTCAAAGCTTTTAGTTAATCCTTTTATGATATTATCTAAGTTATTTGAAAATGTTGAGTCTGGATTATTAACTTTATGATTATATCTATTTTTTATTGATAAAGTGTGTGTTGGATCATTAGTAAACTGAATACTTATTACACTTGTTCCATATTCATCTTGTCTTTGAGGATTTCTATAATTTCTTCTTTTTATTTTATTCACGTCTTTTTTTACTGCGAAAAAGACTCTACATCTATCTAATCTTCCACCATTAAATGTACATAACTGTTCTCCCTTGGCATAATACTTTTTAAATTTTTGAATTTCTTCTTCAGTTTTACATTCATATAAATTATACCCAGCTTCGCTCAATAATTCTTTTGGAGATTTTTGGGAATTTATTTCTATTTTATTTTCTATGTCTACTAAACTATAGATATAGTTTTTAAAATTATTTTCTTGTTTTTGAATTACTAAATCTTTATATAGACTATGACTAGGTTCAAAGTGAGTAATAAGTAACTCTGGTAGTAACCCATTTGTTTCTAATAAAGTTGGAAAAAACTCACGACATAGTTTAGCCATATTTTCTCCATACTTTTTCTTAATTAACTTTAAATCTTGATCCATTTTAACACCTCCTCGTCATACTATTTTCAAATACTTTTTTGTTTTACTTTCCCCATATTAATATCTTTAAAATTTCCTACATTAATTACTGGATGAGAATATAAAAATTCTTTTCCTACTATGCTTACGTTTGGAAGATTTACTCTTTTTAGAGAAACATTATGGCTTAAGAAGTAGCTACCTATTTTCTTTAGATTTGGTAAATCTAGGTATTGTAGTGATTGATTACGGTCTAAGAAATAGCTACTAGCAATTTGTAAGTTTGGTAAATTTAAGCTTTGTAGAGTTTGATTATTATATAAGAAATAACTTCTTACTTTTTGTAAGTTCGGTAAACTTAGCTCTTGTAGAATGATATTATCATGTAAAAATCCAACACCTACTTCCTTTAGGCTTGGAAGATTTAGCTTTTTTAAAGAGATATTACAATCTAAGAATTCATGACCTACTTTTTGTAAGTTAGGAAGATTTACCTCCAAAAGAGGTAAATTTTCATATAAAAAGTCATCACCTACTTCTTTTAGGTTTGGTAAATTTAATCTTTTTAAAGACCTGTTCCAATGCAAGAAATCATCACCTATTTTTTGTATACTTGGTAAATTTAGCTCATTAATAGATCTATTACAATATAAGAAATCATTTCCTACTTCTTCTAAGTTTGGTAAATTTAGCTTTGTCAAAGCCCTATTCCAACGTAAGAAACTATAACCCACTTCTTTCAAATTTGGTAGATTTAACTCTTGTATAGAGCCATTATTATATAAGAATTTATCACCTATTTTTTCTACATTTAGATTAAATAACTTTATCATCTCATTATTTTCATTTAATACTAGCTTTGTATCTTCACCATTCTTTGTTTTTATTGTTATTATTTTTTCTTTTCCTTTTCTTTCTATCACTAGTTTTTCAATATCACCAATAGTGTCTAAGAATGTATCACTTATTTCTTTATCATATAAACTTATTTTCCTATTTACTAAATCTATTATAAAGTAATCCATTATTATATATTTTTCTTTTTCATAACGTTTTACTTCATAGTTATCTATTATTATATTGTTTGGGCAGTAATAAACGTTATGTATTTCTTTATTATACTTGTAAAATTTTCCATCATTTGATATTACATAACCTTTTATTTCAAAACCGTTGTTTTTATGTTGTTGAATTAGACCATATTCTCTTTCAAAACTTTCGGTTAAGCCCTCTATAATATTATCTAGGTTATTTGAAAATGTTGAGTCGGGATTATTTACTGTATGATTGTATCTATTTTTTATTGATAGGGTGTGGGATGGATCTTTGGTAAATTGAATGCTGATTACACTTGTTCCATACTTATCTTGTCTTTGAGGATTTGGATAATCAATTCGTTTTATTTCGTCAACATCTTTTTTTATGGCGAAGAAAACTCTACAACGATTTAATCTTCCACCATTAAATGTACATAACTGTTCTCCTCTAGCATAATACTTTTTAAACTGTTGAATTTCATCTTCAGTTTTACATTCATATAAATTATACCCAGCTTCGCTCAATAATTCTTTTGGAGATTTTTGGGAATTTACTTCTATTTTATTTTCTACGTTTACTAAACTATAGATATAATTTTTAAAACCTATTTCGTTCCCCTGTTTTATTAAATCTTGGTATAAACTGTGATTAGGTTCAAAGTGATTTATAAGTAACTTTGATAGTAACCCATCTTCTTCTAATATAGTTGGAAAAAACTCACGACATAGTTTAGCCATATTCTCTCCATACTTTTTCTTAATTAGCTTTAAATCTTGATCCATTTTAACACCTCCTCATCATGAATATCTTTATTTTTTTACATAATTATTTTATCTTCCTTAAGACTTTATTTAGTGATATTTTTGTATTATTATCTTTAAAATTAGTTTCATTAAATATTGGATAAGTATAAGTAGCTAAATATACTTTTCCTGCTGTACTTAAGTTTGGTAGGTTTACCTTTTTTAGAGAAGTATTACAATATAAGAAATAATCACTTATTTTTTGCAAGTTCGGTAAATTTAGCTCTTGTAGAGAATTATTAAAATATAAGAAATTATCGCTTACTTTTTTCAAGTTCGGTAAATTTAGCTCTTGTAGATAACAATTTGAAAATAGAAATGATTTTTTTATTTTTTGTAAACTTGGTAAGTATAGTGATTGTAGAGAATAATTATTATATAAGAAACTATCGCCTACTTCTTTTAATTTTGGTAAATTTAACTTTTTTAAAGCCAAGTTCCAATACAAGAAATCATCACCTATTTTTTGTAAGTTAGGTAAATTTAATTCTTGTAGTGCAATATTAAAATATAAAAATTGGTTCCCTACTTTTTTTACATTAATATTTGTTAACTTAACTATTTCATTATTTTCATTTAAGACTAGTTTTATATCTTTTTTATTCTTTATTTTTATTGTTAATTTTTTATTTTTTTCTACTCTTTCTATCTCTAACTTTTCAATATCACCAATAGTATCTAAAAATGCATCATTTAATCTTTCATCATATAAACTTATTTTTTTATTTAATAAATCTAATATAAAATTATCCATAACTATATACTTTTCTTTTTCGTATCTTTTTACTTCGTAATTATCTATTATTATATTATTTGGGCAGTAATAGATATTGTCTAATTCGTAATTATATTTATAAAACTTTCCATCACTTGCTTTTACATAGCTATCCAATTCAAAATTGTCATTTTTATGTTTTTGAATTAGACCATATTCTCTTTCAAAGCTTTCGGTTAATCCCTCTATGATATTATCTAAGTTATTAGAAAATGTTGAGTCTGGATTATTTACTGTATGATTATATCTATTTTTTATTGATAGAGTGTGTGTTGGATCATTAGTAAACTGAATACTTATTACACTTGTTCCATACCTATCTTGTCTTTGAGGATTTGGATAATCAGCTCGTTTTATTTTATCTACGTCTTTTTTTTTGGCGAAGAAGACTCTGCATCTATTTAATCTTCCACCATTAAATGTACATAACTTTTCTCCACTAGCATAATACTTTTTAAAACTTTGTATTTCTTCTTCACTCTTACATTCATATAAGTCGTATCCTACTTCACTTAATAATTCTTTTGGAGTTTTATTTGTTTTTATTTCATTATTATTCTCTACGTCTACTAAACTATAAATATAGTTTTTAAATTCATTTTCTTTTTCATGATTAATTAAATCTTGATATAAGCTGTGATTGGGTTCAAAAGTTTTTAACATTAATGTTGGTAGTAACCCATCTTCTTCTAATAAAGTTGGAAAAAACTCACGGCATAGTTTGGCCATATTTTCTCCATACTTTTTCTTAATTATTTTTAAATCTTGGTCCATTTTAACACTTCCTTGTCATGAATATCTTTATTTTTTTACATAATTATTTTATCTTCCTTAAGACTTTATTTAGTGATATTTTTGTATTATTATCTTTAAAATTAGTTTCATTAAATATTGGATAAGTATAAGTAGCTAAATATACTTTTCCTGCTGTACTTAAGTTTGGTAGGTTTACCTTTTTTAGAGAAGTATTACAATATAAGAAATTATCACTTATTTTTTGCAAGTTCGGTAAATTTAGCTCTTGTAAAGAATCATTAAAATATAAGAAATTATCGCCTACTTTTTTCAAGTTCGGTAAATTTAGCTCTTGTAGATAACAATTTAAAAATAGAAATGATTTTTTTACTTTTTGTAAACTTGGTAAGTATAGTGATTGTAGAGAATAATTACTATATAAGAAACTATCGCCTACTTCTTTTAATTTTGGTAAATTTAACTTTTTTAAATCCCTATTCCAACGTAAGAAACTATATCCAACTTGCTGCAAGTTTGGTAAACTTAGCTCTAGTAAAGTCTCATTTGAACTTAGAAAATCATCCCCTGTCTTTTCTAAATTTGGTATAGTTATCTCTTGTAATAATCTATTACCAGCTAGAAAACCATCGCCTACTTCTTTTAAATTTTGTAAAGTTAGCTTTTTTAAATACACATTAAGATGTAAAAACTCATTGCCTACCTTTTGTAAGTTTGGTAGATTAACTTCTTGTAGATATCCATCATTTCTTAAGAACCCATTCCCTATTTTTTGTACACTTGGTAAATCTAGCTCTTTTAAAGCCCTATTCCAACGTAAGAAATAATCTCCTATTTTTTGTAAGTTAGGTAAATTTAACTCTTGTAGGGCAGTATTTAAATATAAAAATTGATTTCCTACTCTTTCTACATTAGGATTTGTTAACCTAATTATTTCATTATCTTCATTTAAAATTATCTTTATATCTTCTCTATTTTTTACTTTTATTATTAATTGTTTTTCTAATTTTTTCTTTTCTATTTCTATTTTTTCAATATTACCAATAGTATCTAAGAATGCATCTGTTATTTTTTCATCATATAATTTTATTTTTTTATTTACTAAATCTAGTATAAAGTAATCCATTACTATATATTTTTCTTTTTCATAACGTTTTACTTCAAAGTTATCTATTATTATATTATTTGGACAGTAATAAATATTATTTATTTCACGATTATATTTATAAAACTTTCCATCACTTGCTTTTACATAACCACCTAATTCAAAATTGTCATTTTTATGTTTTTGAATTAGACCATATTCATCTTCAAAGCTTTCGGTTAATCCCTCTATGATATTATCTAAGTTATTTGAAAATGTTGAGTCTGGATTATTTACTTTATGATTATATCTATTTTTTATGGATAGAGTGTGTGTTGGATCATTAGTAAACTGAATACTTATTACACTTGTGCCATATTCGTCTTGTCTTTTGGGATTTGGATATTCAGCTCGTTTTATTTTATCCGCATCTTTTTTTATGGCGAAGAAGACTCTACACCTATTTAATCTTCCACCTCTAAATGTACATAACTCTTCTCCTAAAGCATAATACTTTTTAAACTGTTGTATTTCTTCTTCAGTTTCACATTCATATAAGTCATATCCTGCTTCCCTTAATAATTCTTTTGGTGTTTTATTTGTTTTTATTTCATCCTTATTCTCTATGTTTACTAAACCATAGATATAATTTTTAAATTCAATTTCTATTTCTTGATCTACTAAATCTTGATATAAACCACGATTAGGTTCAAAGTTATCGATAAGTAACTTTGGTAATAACCCTTTTGTTTCTAATAGGGTTGGAAAAAGACTTCGACATAACTTTGCCATATTCTCTCCATACTTTTTCTTAATTAGCTTTAAATCTTGATCCATTTTAACACTTCCTATCTTTATTCATAAAATTTTAATAATTTTTTATATTATTTAATCTTAAACTTACATTGATCAAATAATGGGTGAGATTGTAATAAGTCAGTTCCTATTTTATTTGCTTCTAAATTTGGGCAATTTAACTCTTGTAAAGATTTATTATAAAATAAGACGTCAAACCCTACCTCTTGTAATTTTGGTAAGCTTATTTTTTTTAGAGAGTTGTTATAGTAAAAAGCTCCACTACCTAATTTTTCCAAATTTGGGAGGTATAACTCTTGCAGTGATTGATTATAACATAAAAAGCTCCCACCTAATTTTTTTAAATTTGGTAAGTCTAGTTTTTGTAAGATGATATTCCAATATAAGAAACTATCTCCAACTTCCTGCAAGTTTGGTAAACTTAACTCTTGTAAAGACTCAGCTGAAGTTAAAAAATTATCTCCTGCCTTTTCTAAATTTGGTAAATTTACTTCTTGTAAGACTTTATTACAACATAGAAAGCCCTCACCTATTTCTTTTAATTTTGATAGCGTTAGCTTTTTTAAATACTCATTACAACATAAAAACTCATCGCCTACCTCTTGTAAGTTTGGTAGATTTACCTCTTGTAGATATTTATTATTCTTTAAAAACTGACTTCCTATTTTTTGTATACTAGGTAAATTTAGCTTTTTTAAAGTTATGTTCCAATATAGGAAAAAATTTCCCACTTCTTTTAGGTTTGGTAAATTTAACTCTTCTAGATGGGGATTTGAAGCTAAAAATGTCTTTTTTACTTCTTCTAATTTTGGTAAAGTTAACTTTTTCATAGAGTTATTATAATATAGGAAAGCATTTCCTACTTCCTTTAGATTTGGGAGATTTACTTCTTGTAGAAGTTTATTATGATATAAGAAATAATTTCCTACTTTCTCTATATTAGGATTTGATAACTTTATCATTACATTATTCTCATTTAATACCAGTTTGATATCTTCTTTATCTTTTACTTTTATTGTTATAAGTTTTTCTTCTAACATTTTTTCTACTACTAACTTTTCAATATCGCCAATAGTATCTAAAAATGCATCTTTTTTATCATTGTAATTATATTTACTTATTTCTTTGTTTACTAAATCTAATACATAGTAATCCATAACTATATATTTCTCTTTCTCATAGCGCTTTACTTCAAAATCATCTATTATGATATTATTTGGGCAATAATAAACATTGCCTATTTCATAATTATATTTATAAAACTTTCCATCATTTGCTTTTACATAACCATCTATTTCCAAATAGTTATTTTTATGTTTTTGGATTAGACCATATTCTCTTTCAAAACTTTCAGTTAATCCCTCTATGATATTATCTAAGTTATTTGAAAATGTTGAGTCTGGATTATTTACTGTATGATTATATCTATTTTTTATTGATAAAGTGTGAGTAGGATCTTTGGTAAATTGAATACTTATTACACTTGTGCCATATTCATCTTGTCTTTTGGGATTTTTATAATCAACTCTTTTTATTTTATCCACGTCTTTTTTTACAGCGAAGAAGACTCTATTGCTATCTAATCTTCTATCTCTAAATGTACACAATTCTTCTCCCATAGCATAATACTTTCTAAAGCTTTGTACTTCTTCTTCAGTTTTACATTCATATAAGTTATATCCTGCTTCACTTAATAATTCTTTTGGTGTTTTATTTGTTTTTATTTCATTATTATTTTCTACATCTACTAAACTATAGATATAATTTTTAAACTCATCTTCTATTTCCTGTTGTATCAAATCATTATATAGAATATGACTGGGTTCAAAATTGTTTAACATTAATGTTGATAATAATCCATCTTCTTCTAATAAAGTTGGAAAAAAATCACGACATAGTTTAGCCATATTCTCCCCATACTTCTTCTTTATTATCTTTAAATCTTGGTCCATTTTAACACCTCCTCGTCATGATATTAATATCCATAAATCTTTATATAACTTTCATTAAAACTCTTTTTATTGATATTCTCATATTATTGTTAAAATTTCTTTCATTAATTATTGGATGATTGCATAAAAAATTATATCCTACTTTATCTAGGTTTGGGCAATTTATTTTTTGTAAAGTTCTATTATAAAATAGAAAATTAGAACCTACCTTTTCTAGTTTTGGACAGTTTAACTCTTGTAGTTCTTTATTAAAACATAAAAAGTACTTTCCAGCTTCTTTTAGGTTTGGTAGATATAGTTTTTGTAGATACTCATTAGTAAATAAAAAACGATCATCTACTTTTTGTAAGTTTGGAAGATTTATAACTTGTAGGTAGCTATTGTTACCGAAGAAATTATTACCTACTTTTTGAATGCTTGGTAAATTTAACTCTCGCATAGATCTATTACAATATAAGAAATCTTTTCCTGCTTCTTTTAATTTTGGAAGATTAGCTTTTTCTAAAGCGATATTACTACATAAAAATCCTTTTCCTACTTCCTGTAAGTTTGGTAAATCTATTTCTTGTAAAGAAGTATTATCATATAAGAAATCATTTTTTATTTTTTCTACATTAGTATTTTCTAACCTGATTATTTCATTATTTTTATTTAATACTAACTTAATATCTTCTTTATTATTTATTTTTATTACTAATTTTTTATCTAATCTTTTCTTTTCTATCTCTATTTTTTCTATATCGTCTACTGTATCTAAAAATGGATCTTTTATTCTTTCATCATATACTTTTATTTTTTTATTTACCAAATCTACTATAAAGTAATCAATTATTATATATTTTTCTTTTTCATAACGTTTTACTTCATAGTTATCTATTATTATATTATTTGGGCAGTAATAGATATTATCTATTTCATGATTATATTTGTAATACTTTCCATCACTTGCTCTTACATAGTTTTCTATTTCTAAACCGTTATTTTTATGTTTTTGGATTAGACCATATTCTCTTTCAAAACTTTCAGTTAATCCATCTATAATATTATCAAGGTTATTTGAAAATGTTGAGTCTGGATTATTTACACTATGATTATATCTATTTTTTATTGATAAGGTGTGTGTTGGATCTCTCATAAACTGGATACTTATGACACTTGTACCATATTCGTCTTGTCTTTTAGGATTTGGATAATCAACTCTATTTATTTTATCTGCGTCTTTTTTTACAGCGAAGAAGACTCTACATTTATCTAGTCTTTTACCCTTAAATGTACATAACTCTTCTTCTTTGGTGTAATACTTTTTAAACTGTTGTATTTCTTTTTCAGTTTTACATTCATATAAATCGTATCCTGCTTCACTCAATAATTCTTTTGGGGTTTTATTTGTTTTTATTTCATTATTATTTTCTACGTTTACTAAACTATAGATATAATTTTTAAATTCAATTTCTATTTCTTGATCTATTAAATCTTGATATAGGCTGTGATTAGGTTCAAAGTGATTGATAAGTAACTCTGGTAATAACCCCTCTTCTTCTAATAAAGTTGGAAAAAATTCACGACATAATTTAGACATATTTTCCCCATACTTCTTCTTGATTATCTTTAAATCTTGTTCCATATCTAGCCCCTCTTTTCAAGTGCATATTATACCACATTTATCGTTTTTTAGCAATTATTTTTTTAATTTAATAACAAAAGAAAAAAATAGACCAAATGGCCTATTTTTCACTAATTCTAACTTTAACTTTTTTCGTCTTTGAAGTATATGTTAGTTTTAAGTCTGTACCGGTAACTTTAACTGGTACTTCATGTTCACCAACACCATATCCTTTTAAGTCTATATAAGCACTAATTGATGAACTATCTACATTATTTACGGCATCTTGACTACCTCTAACAATTACTACTACTTTACTATCAGCTTCGGATAAAGCTTGAACTTTATATCGTGAGTCTAAATTCTCAGTAGCAATAGAAATATCTGGAATTTCTTTACTCGTTGAATTATCAACAACGACATTAACAGTAATAGTTTTAGCACTAATCTCTGTAATTCCTGTAGGTTTTTTCAAAGTAACTTTATAACTCTTATCTTGAGATAAGCCACTAACGTCAATTTCAACTGGTAAGTATTCAATCTCGTTAATTGCTTCTTCTGTACCATAAACGGTAACCGTTTCTAAACTAGTTGTTGCAGTCTTAATTGATTTACCAGTAGCTAGATTACCTTTTGGTACTACTCGTACTGGAACTTGTTTACTTGGAGAAGTAATAGTTAAAGTTGCTGTCACAGATTTTGGTACAATTTCCACGTCAACTACTTTACCTTTAGTATCATACGCTACTAACTCAACATTTTTAAGTGTTAACTCACCTGCTTTTGGATTAGCAATATCATCAACGTCTACTAATGCCTTAACTGTTGCGACCTTTTCAAGTTTATATTGAGCACCTTTAATAATCACGTCATCACGATCTAACACTACGTCTTTAATAAACAATTTACTATCTAAGTCATCATTATGTAAAATATCATAAGTTAATGATCTTGTTTCAGATACTTTTGGATAAATAGTAACCGTAACAATAGATGGATCAAGTTTATAATCTAATGATTTTAATTTTTGCGAATATTTTAATGTAACTTTGTGATTTCCCTCACCTAGACCAGTTAAGTCAACAGATACCCCTTTAGATGGAGATTGTTTTGCTAAAAAGATATGTCTTTTTTCACCAACTAAGGTAATATCTACAGTTTTTGGTAATCCCTCTACTACATATAACTCTTCATTATAAGTAGCTGATACAGGTTGATTATATAAAATCTCTGCATATTGATCAGCCATAACACTTGACTCTTGATCTATTAGAATAAATACAGCAAACGCTAAAATTAAACTAATCACAATTAAAGTAGATTTTTTACCAATAAATTTATCTATACTTTTACTATTATCTTTAAAGAAACTAGTAATCTTTAAGATAAACTTAGTAATGGGAGTAATAATCCATTTATCAAAAAATGAGCCAATATGTTGAAAGAATTTTCCTATTTTTTTAATTATTTTCTTCATATATCTCTTCCTCATCTATTTCATCATTTTCATCAAAGTCAATATCTTTCTTAGGTCTTAATTCATCAATTAACATAATTCTTACGTCATCAATAGATAAATTATAATAAAGTTCTCCCTTGATTGCTACTGATAATCTTCCTGTCTCTTCAGATACGACTAATGAAATACAGTCAGTCTCTTCAGAAATTCCTAAGGCTGCTCTATGTCTTGTACCTAAACGTTTATTAATTTTTGAACTACTACTTGTTGGGAATACTGCTCCAGCACAACTGATACGATCACCTTGAATAATTGCTCCACCATCATGTAGTGGATTTCCTTCATAGAAAATTGCTATCAATAAGTCACTGGTTAAGTCAGCATATAATTTCTTAGCTTTATCAATATAGTTTCCAAGGCTAATATCACGTTCTAAAACAATTAAAGCACCTATTCTTTGTTTTCTCAAATAATCCATAGCTTGAATAATTTCATAAACTAAATGCTCTCTTTCATCAACCGTCAAGACTTTATGACGCCCTAATAATTGACTTCTTCCTAACTGCTCTAAGATATTTCTAATTTCAGGTTGGAAAATAATAATTAATGCTAAAAATCCCCATTGAATAATATATTCAAGTAAAACTTCTATAGTCGTTAATCCAAAAATATCACTGACAATTTTTAATACAATAATAATGGCAACACCTTTAAAGATTAACGATAACTTAACATTATTTTTAATATTTTTTAAAATAAAATAAAAAATTAGCCATACTAAAGATACATCAACAATCTTTCGAACAATAGATATGACATCGGTTATAGTAATTGTCATCTACATCTCTCCTTTTACGGTAATTACTAGTATACAAGAAATAACTTAATTAGTAAAGTTTTGTTTTTTATACTTGATCGTTAACTGGTGGGTTAACTTCTACGGTTTGTGTGGTGTTAGGATAAATGGGTTGTTGGACTTGGTCTATTGTGCCATTAGTTGGTGTAGGAATAGATGCTGGTATATCTGGTACTGCTTGTTGTTGTGTAGTTGTCACATCTATATTAGTATTATTTTGTGGGTTTTGAACATTTGCTGGATTATCTACTTGGGCATATTTTTCTTTTTCTTGCTTTTTTTTCAAACTACGTTCTGCTAAATAGCCAATACATGAACAAATTAAAATTCCACAAATAATAGAAACAATAATATAGACTGGTCCATCTAAAATATCTCTAAAAAATGTTATAATAAAATCCATCTAGTCACCCCTTACCTTACATCTATATCATATCATTTCTCATTTGTTTTTACAAGAGTGAGCTAAAATTTGTTCAAGTCATATGACCATATTTGTTAATCAACCTAAATACTCAATTACAAGTGATACAATAGGATTAATAAAGTAAGAAGAAGCGGTAGTATTTTCTATTTTTGGGGTATCTAAATAGATTGTTTTTTTAGACATATTCACTAATTCCACAACCTCTGCTATATCCCCTATAATTAAAATTCCTTGTCCAACTAGTTGAATAATATTACTATCATAAACAAAATTACTGGCTCCTGCATAGATTATATTTTCATTTACTTTTTTTAGTCCTATGGCAATAAAATCTTCTTCAGGATTAAAAGTCGTAATAGATGGTATGTAAGCATTGACAATAAATGTTATTTTATAAGAGCCTTGTTGATTAAACTGTATCGTATAGTTTTGTGAATCTAATGAGTAAATTCCCATATTATCTGTGTCTTTTCTTGTTATTGGCAATCTCATGTTAGACGCTACTTGGTAGCCGCCACTTGGCAAGCTACTATTTAATGCTACAAAAAATCCCCCACCAATTTCTGGTTTAATAGCTGGTCCCGTTGGCCCAGTTGGACCCATTAATCCTGTAGGCCCAGGTATTCCTTGTGGACCCATTTCACCTTTTTCACCTTTTGGTCCTCTAATTACACCAACGTCTTTCCAAGAATTACCATCAACAGACCAAACATATAGATTATCCCCTATTAAATAAGCATCACTTTCTTTTCCTACAGGATGCTTAAGCAATAATTCTTCTAATGTGTCATAAGAACCCTTAATCGTAACACTACTTCCAGCAGGGCCTACTTCTCCTTGCTCTCCCTTAGGCCCAGTTGGTCCAGTCTCTCCTTGCGCTCCATCTTTCCCATCTTTTCCTTTTGGAATAACAAAATTTAAAACATGCTCTAACCCATATTGCTGATCCACAATCGATGCCTCATCTATTCCATCTACAGTCGTAACCCTACCTAACGTAATGGTCTCTCCTAAACCTGGCAAGCCTTGTGCAGGAATAGGAAAAGTCCAAAAATATCATTATTTCTTAAAATTCAATGTTCCATTCTATTTCTATATCTCTT
>CANQKU010000005.1 GCA_947624535.1 uncultured Bacilli bacterium | reverse complement strand
CATGATATTGATGCTTTAATTATGCAAGATTTTGGAATGATTTGTTTAATCCGTGAAAGTATCCAAATTTAGAAATACATGCTTCCACCCAGGCTAATGCAGCTAGTTTAGAAACTATAAAACTATTTCATGACTTAGGTGTAAAACGAGTTGTCTTACCAAGAGAAATGACTTTAGAAGAAATTAAAAATATTGATATTGATATAGAAAAAGAAGTTTTTATTCATGGAGCCTTATGCGTCAGTTATTCAGGAAATTGCTTAATGAGCGCTATGCTAGGTTCAAGAAGTGGTAATAGAGGAGAATGTGTAGGAAATTGTAGACTAAAATACAAATTATTAAAAAATTCTAAAGTAGTAAGAAATAGTCAATATTTATTAAGTACCAAAGATTTAAATACTTCTTCAAAAATATTAGAATTATTAGCTACTAACATAGATAGTTTTAAAATAGAAGGTAGAATGAAAAGTCCACAATATGTTGGATTTATTACTAAGTTTTATAGAAAATTAATTGATCAAGAGCCATTTTCTATGGAAGAAGAATTAGATAAATTGAAAAGATTATTTCATCGTGAGTTTACTACAGGTCATTTATTTTCTGATACTAATTTAATGAACTCCTTATCTAGTAATCATATAGGAATACCTATTGGTAAAGTAACAAATGTTCAAAAAGATAAAATTACAATTCAATTATTTCGTAAGTTAAATCAAGAAGATGGGATTAGATTTTTAGAAAGTAAAAAAGGAATGATTGTTAATTATTTATATGATTCTAAAAACAGGCTAATTTCTTCAACAAATTCGGTAGCAGTCATAGATAATAAAATTAATTTAACAAACAAAGATCATGTCTATAAAACAATTGATAGAGAACTTTTAGATGAATTAAGTAAATATCCATTAAAAAAGATTAAGATAAAGTTTTTCTTTGAAGCTAAGTTAGGAAAACAAATGAGTTTAATAATTACTGACTATAAAAATTCATACCAAATCCAAGGTGATATTGTAGAAAAAGCTAAAACTTCTATTATGACAAAACAAAATATTGAAAAACAACTAACTAAATTAGGTGATACTCCATTTATATGTGAAAATATAGACTTTGATATAGATAATGATATTTTTATACCAGTTAGTAAGTTAAATGAATTAAGAAGACAAGCTACAGAAAAACTTATGCAGTTAAGAGTTCAAAATAAATGTTTATTTTTAGAAAATCAAGTAACTTTTCCTAAACTTGAGACTAAGTCTAAAACTGGGTATAGTGCAACTATCTATAATGAAGAACAATTAAAAACATGTCTAGAGTTAGGTTTTAACTATATTTATGTAAATGATTTAGACTTATACCATAAATATCAGTCTAAAGAAGAAGTATACTATAAAGCAGAAAGAAATATATTTTTATTTGAGGAAACATTACAATCTAAAAATTTAGTTAATCAAAATATTATGTGTTTACCAAAAAAACTTATTCATGGAGATTATTTTTTGAATATAACTAACATTTATACTGCATATTATTTATTGAAAGATGGATATGTTAGCCTCATACCTTCAGTAGAACTAAAAGAGATAGAAATTGCTAATCTATTTAAAAATTTTAAAGATAAATTTAATACAACTTTACCATTAGAAGTTTTAGTATATGGAAGAGTTTGTAATATGATGATTAAGAAAAATTTCTTATTTTTAGATGAAAATTCTACTTATTATTTAGAAGATGAGAAAAATAAAAAATTCCCAATATTTTATAAAAATGGTAATACTTATATTTTAAATTATATACCTAATTATCAAAGATATTCTTTCTCATTTCCTTATATAAAACGTTTTGACTTTTATGATGAGACTAAAGAGGATATAATAAATATTGTAAATGAATTAAAATAATTTATTTTAGGATTACTAATTATACTAATTTATGATAGAATAGAATTATATAGGAGGGTGATAATTATGCCTAGTAAAAAAATAGAGGGGTTAAGAAAGATACCTGTTAAAAATTATATTATTTTATTGGTGATATTTTTAGCTACATTTTTATTAGTTTATTATTTATATAGATTTTATATTGTATATTCTGACTATCAAAAACAAACTCCTATTATTAGGGAAGTTTTGCCAGAAATTACTTATCAAGAATTAGATCACTATGTAAGAGAGTCTCCATCTGTTGTTATATATATGTGCACCGCAAGTGATGACGTTTGTAGGAATTTTGAAAAGAATTTTAAAAAACTAATTATAAAGAAAGAACTAACTAATTATATTACTTATGTTAATTTAACAAATGCTGATTTAGAACAATTTCAAATTCAATTTAACTCAAGATATACTTATAAACAAAAATTAGAAAATAATTATCCAACTTTAGTTGTATTTGAAGATAGTGAAGTTAGAGATATTATTCAAAATAGTAAGAATGAGAAGCTAACAATAGAAGAAGTAGATCAATTTTTAAAAAGAAATAAGATAGGAGAGTAAATCTCCTTTTTTGGAGGTATGTTTATGAATAATATTGTACTATATCAACCTGAAATTCCACAAAATACAGGAAATATTATGAGAACTTGTGTTGCTACTAACACTAAATTACATTTAATTAAGCCATTAGGTTTTTCATTAGAAGAGAAATATTTAAAAAGATGCAGTGCTAATTATATGGATAAATTAGATTATGAAGTTTATGAAAATTTTGAAGAGTTTCAAGAAAAAAATAAGGGTGTTTATTATTATTTTACAAGATATGGAAAGAAACCTCATACAAGTTTTGACTATCAAAATAAAGAAAATAAAGATTTGTATTTTATCTTTGGAAAAGAATCCACTGGTATTCCTAAAGAGTTGTTACAAAAAGATTTAGATCATTGTATGAGAATACCTATGAGTGAAAATGTAAGAGCACTTAATCTATCAAATTGTTGTGCAATTGTAATTTATGAGGTATTAAGACAACAAGATTATCTTGACTTATTAAGATATGAACCTCATAAGGGTAAAGATTATTTAGAAAAGTAGATGAAGCAAATCTAAAATTTTGTTGATTTACTTTTTATTTTGTTCTATAATAAGTTGCTGTGTGAAAAGAGGACTTTATTATGCAAAATATAACTAAGTTACAAGAAGATATTAGACTTGCCCAAACTATTGTAGGTGGAAGCTATAGAAATTTAGATACAACTAATTCATATCATGAAAATTCTTTTATTTATAGATTTAGTAATGAAGATATTACTAATTATCAAAAATATTTAGAAAATAGAGAAAAAATCCTATCAGTAACAGCATCCGGAGATCAAATATTAAATAGTATTTTATTAGGTACAAAACAAGTTGACTCATATGACATTAGTAGATTTCCTAAATATTTTTTTGAATTAAAAAAAGCAGCTGTATTAGCTTTATCACAAAAAGACTTTTTAACATTCTTTCTAAAAGAAGAAGATAGTGATGATTTATATGATGAAATTAGAAAGTATTTAGAAGATAGTAATAAAAAATTTTGGGATAGTTTATTTCAATTTTTCGAAGCAAGTGAGCTATATAATTCAACATTATTTTCTCATGAAGTATTAACTTCTTCTGCTATAGTTAATAAAAATCCTTATTTACAAGGTGATAATTATAATATTTTGAAAGATAAATTAAAGAATGTAGAAATTAATCATAATGTAAAAGATTTAAGTAAAATGGATTTTTCTAAGATTACTAAAGTCTATGATTTAGTAAATTTATCTAGTATTATTTATTATTCTTTTGAAAAATACCATGATTATAAAAAGTTAGTTGAATCGATTCCCTTATCTGATAATGGAGTTGTAGTTACTTATTTATATCATGTAAGAGAAGATATTATTAGAAATTTTAGTGAAAAAAATTATTCATTTGATAATTGTTGTCAAGGAGCAATGACTTATAAAAAATAGGCATGTCCTTTTTCTTTTCGTTGACCAACAACTTGTGTTGTAATATAATTAACTTAAGGTGAGACGATATGAAACAGGATACAAAAAAGAAATTAAAAATAGGAATTATTATATTAGTTATAGTAGTTATTTTATATTTTTTAGTAGTTAGTCCTATATTAAAATTTAAACAAAATGAAAGAAAAGTTAAAGATGCTATAGGTAGATATTATGAAATTAATAAAGCGGAACTACCAACCGGTAAAAAAATTAAAACAGTTAGTTTACAAACTTTGTATGTTAAAAAATTTATTAATGATGAGTTAAGAGATCCTATTAGTCAAAAAGCATGTGATAGTAAATTATCTTGGGTAAAAACTAAAAAAGAAAATAATGAATACAAAAATTATGTCTATTTAAAATGTGGAAAATTTGAATCGAAAATTGATCATGATGGTCCTAAAATAGAGTTAAATGGTAAAGAAGAAATAACTGTATATAAAGATGAAGAATATAAAGATCCTGGTGTTAAAAGTGTTGTTGATAATACGGATGGTAAAATGGATATAAAAACAGTTCAAATAGATGATAGTAAATTAAAAACAAGTAAAGTAGGTACTTATCAAATTATTTATGAAGCAGAAGATAGTTTTAAAAATGTTACTAGAAAAGTAAGAACAGTAAAAGTTGTAGAAACATTAAATCATATTGTAGAAAAAGATACTAAGAAAACAAAGATATATCAAGGATTACAATATAATAATTATATAAAATTAGATGGAATTTTATTTAGAATAGTAGGAGAAAATGAAGATGGTACAGTAAAAGTAGTTACAGATACATCAATTAGTGCGATTAGTTATGAGAAAAAAGATGATTGGCTAAATGATTATTTTTATAATAAGTTAAGTAAAGAAGTAAAAGATTTAATTGAAGAGAGTAAATGGTGTGATGAAACTGTAAAAGATATTAAGAATATTAAGAAATGTAATCACTATGGTAAAAAGCAAAATGTTGGTGTTTTATCAGTTTTTGATATTAATAATTCAAAAGATAAAGATGGTGCAACTTATTTAAATGATAAAATGATACTATCTAATTTGAAAGATAATCAAACAAATTGGATAGTGAAAATGTATAAAATAGATGAAGAAGATACTCATGCTAATGTTGTTGTAAACCCAGCTGTTAATATCAAAAAAGATATGATAGTAGTTAGTGGAGATGGTAGTAGTGAGGATCCTTATATATTAAAAGGAACACAAAAAAAGTTAAAAGCCGGGGACAAGGTTAATCAAGCTAGGGTAGGTGACTATATTAGTTATTCTAGTTACTTATGGAGAGTAGAAAGTGTAGAAGATGGCTTAACTAAAGTAATCATGGAAGATATGATTGGTATTGATGGAGATGATTATTCAACTAATTTTAGTGATAAGAAGCCTATTACTTATAATCCTACAGAAGAAGGTAATTTAGGATATAAAATTAATAATGAAGTAAGTAGTTATCTTTCTACTAAATTATTTAGTAGTCAAAAAATAACTGTTAAAGATTATGATGCAGATATAGAGTATCAAGCTAAATCTAAAGATACTGAATATAAAGTAAAATTATTTGTTCCTAGTATGTATGAATTATTTAGTTCATCAGTACCAAATTATCATTGGTATCGTGATTATTCTAGTAAGAATAATAATTATTGCTATATGCAATTTTCTGGAACTGTAATTTGTGAGAAAAATGATCCTACAGCATTTCAACATGTTTGTTTAGCCGGATATTTAAAAGAAAGTGTTCAAGTAAAAAATGGAGAGGGTCTTGAAGATAACCCTTATCAAATTTCTGATTAATTATTTAACTATTGGAGGTGAACATAATAAATGAAAAAATGGGTGATAGTAATTATATTAATTTTGTTACTTTGTCCTACTACTACTTTTTCAAAGTCAAAAAAATCTAATGGCTCAAAATCTTATACCTGTAAAGATATAAGTGGAAATTTAGATAATCAATGTGAAAAAGATGCTGGTGTTTCTATTCGAGGAGGTAAATATACAAGACTTACCCCAGATGGCCATACTAATATAGTTGGAAAAAGAGAAATTATAATTGAACCAAATGATAAGAGTATAGAATATGAAGCTTTTATTATTAAGGCAGAAGATGGAGATATAAAAATAGATGAAGAAGTAAATCGTTCTAATATTATGCGTAAGTTGGGTGGCTTAGTAAAAAACGTAAGTTTTAGTGGAAATTATTCTTTTGATTTAAATGCTGGAGAAACTGCAATTGTTCTTGTTGTGTTAAAAAAAGATACTGAGACAAAAACTTGTTGTAATAAAGATGAACATTCATGTGATGGAAAAGGTAAAAAATGTGAATTAAAATGTAAAGATCAGTTATCTTGTAGAGAAGGAGATTTCAAATTAAGCAGGGGTGATCCTGGCACTGCCCCAATTATAACAATAGAGGGTACAGCCGCTTGGTATTATGCTAGTAATCCAGAAGATTCTGGAATGGTAAGTAATGAAGTAAAAGGTTCAGATGCATGTAAAAATGCTTTTGATGGAACCAACACTAATGATGATAAATACAGTGGAAAAAATAATGCTGATTATCAACAGTATTATAATAGATTTTTATATAATGCATGTAATGATCCTTCTGTTCCATTTAATTTAACAGTAAATGCTATTCAAAGAATTACTAATAAATTGACAAGAGTTACATATTTGTTAAATGACTTACAAAAAAATTCTATTACATTAAAACAAGTCAATGATAAGATTGATAGCTATTCTAAAAAAATTAGTAAAACATATTGTGGTAGAGATGATGGTAAATGTCCAACTAATATTTTTAAAGATGACTTAACTGATATAAGTAATATTGGCTTAATGTGTAATGAAAAAGACGTTAATGACTTACAAGAAGAATATTTATATTATACAAAAGAAGAAGCTGTAAAAACGGTAGCTCTTTCAGATCATAGTACACCTACAGTTTGTAAGAAAAAATGTTATGAATATTTAACAGTTACTTATAGTCCACCTCAAACAGTAAAAGCCGGTCTATGTTTTCAAGAAAAAGTAACAGTTAAAAGTATATCTGAATGTGGTGTAGATTTTTCTATGGCTAAAGACGCAATTAATTCTATACCAGTTAAAAATATGTGTGCTCCAGTACCTATTTGTGAAAACGATGAAAATAAAACTCAAGCTGGACCATCAGATGACTTTGATGACTGTGTTAATTCATGTGATGGTGGTAAATATACACAATCTTGCATTAATAAGTGTTATAAGAAAGTATATGAAACTAAAACTACTAAGAAAAAAACTTCTAGTAGTAAACAAATGAATGTGGAAGAAGATGAAGAATTTACTACTACTAATGACTTAGTATACCAAGGAAGTAAAACAACTGCTACAACCATGTCTAAAAAAGCCTGTGAAAATGGTAATAGAAAAAATTGCTTATCTACTGACTGTGATGGAGATGGATCTGATGATGATGATCCTGATTGTTTAAAATATTATTATAAGAGTACGAAAGTCGTAAGTGACTGTGAAACTGAAGATATTATTAAGTACGTACATAATGGTGATGATTCATCATTAACAAAGTGTGCTGAATATTATATGAGAGCAAAATTATTGCGTCCAATGGGAAACTACGAATGGAGAGATGGTAAGACAGATAGTGATTGGGGACCATTAACATGGAACAAAGATAAAGAAATTACCACTGCTGGAGAAACAACACGTTCTACACCAAATATTCCTATGTCTGTAGGGAGAGCATCACCATTTTATTTTAGAAATAAGGCTGCTTCTAAAGCATTGTTGACTTCTTTAGTTGTACCAACTTCAGCAATACAAAATAGTAACCCATACTGGAGAAAATATAATATTAGAGATGATGGTATTAAAAGACAATTTAGTGAAAGATACCAATGCCCAGAGACCTGTCATTATACTGGATGTGATAAAAATGATGCTCTAAACAGTAAGCAATATGCTGGAAATATCGGAGATGACTTAGAAAAAATAGGGGATGCTTTGGAAAATTGTACTTCAGCAGACTCTTGTAAAAAAACTACCAAAACTACAGATTTTAATATTAATATTACGACTAGAACATATAAAAATGATGATGCTTCAAATAAAAAAGCCTCACCTTCAAAAAATGGTCAAACTACTTTACATTCCACTTTCCCAAGTGGAGATATAGGAATGTTTGTGCCAGCATTTAAAGATGACTCTTCGACTAACGGTATTTTAGGAAAATGTTATGATGATGAAACTAAAACTCCACATTATCAAACTACAATTACTTTCCCAGGAACTTGGATTAATTTAAAAACTGGAGAAGTTGAATATGATGAACAAAAAACAGATATATACCGTAGTAAACCACAATATTACTGTACGCCATATAATGCTAATACAGTTAATGAAGAATGGTGGGATTGGGCTATAAAAGATAAATATAAAGGAGACGCACCATCTAGGGATACAATTGAGTATAATATTGAAGCAAATTTAGGTAAAAATGATGCTGGTACCTCATCTTTTGGAAAATATAATTGGGGAATTAATTTCCGTTGTTTCTATGCATTAAAAAATAATATAAAAATAACAGAAGGAGAACCTGTATATCGTGGAGATGAAGGTACAGAAGAGGACATGGGTGTTGATGAATCGATTGATAGAAACTATGATATTAGAGTTGTTACACTAGAAAGTATTTTCCCAAATAATAGACTTCGTGGCTATAACTGGGGAAGAAGAGCAACTTTATCGTCTAAAGATGAAAAAATTCAAACGGCTTTAAATACCAGTGGGTATGGCGTTGATCCAGTTGACTATTCTCACAAAATCATTGGTAAAGTTGGTGGTAAGGGAGAAGCTGGTACTTATAATAATTCGGATAATTACGAATTACGAGTTACCTTAGATAGTGATGATGTAAATAATTTAAAAAATGAGCCATTAGAATTTACAGGAACATTTAATAATAATTCTAAGACAAAAGATATTCCAGGATTATACTATTATTTAATGAATACTGCTTGGAAAAATCAGTATGGAATAAAAACAACTTGGACTCCTGGTATCAATAGTAAAACAGCTATTGAGGCAATAAAAAAATAATTTAAGCAAGGAAAATTCTTTGCTTTTTTGAGTTATTTTCAAAATAAAAATAACTTAATGTTTAAAGGAGTTTTGAATATGAAGATAAATTAAAAAGGGAGGAATTAAAATGTTAGTAACTGAAACGAAAGATTTTAAAAATGAATAGAAGTAAAAAAAATAAGTAAGAAGCTCTTTTCATTTATGGTGAAATAATATATAATTAAAATGGATAATAAGGAGGGGTAATATGATATTTAGAAAGCCTTATGCTTTTTTAATTAAGAATTTTAGAAAAATACATATCGTATTATTTCTTTTATGTGCATTTATTATGTATAAAACAATGCAATTAGGAAGCTTTGTTAAAGATTTTATTAAATTTGTTAGTTATGATGCGTTTTTAGAACCAATCACAAAATATACAAGCATTTTATTTTATCTTTCAACAATACTTGTTATTGTAATATCAGCTATTTTACTTTTATTATTAAGAAAAAAACAAAAACCTTGGAAGCTATATATTATACCAGTTTTGACTTATGTTTTTGTTATATTTGTTTTTTTAGCTGTTCAAAATTATTTTGCTGGATATGATGGAGAAACTTCTACTGCAACGGCTAGGGCTTTTAGAGATTTTTTAAATATAGCAACACTTCCTCAATATGCTACATTTTTGATTTTATTAATGCGAATTATAGGCGTTGACCTAAATAGATTTAGTTTTGGTAATGATGAAGAATTTTTACAACTAGAACAAGATGATCGTGAAGAAGTAGAAGTAAGTATTAGTTTTGATAAACATATTTTTAAAAGATTATATAGAAAAGTAATTAGAGTAGTTGGCTATTTTTATGAAGAACATCGTTTTTTTATGAATATTGCCATAGGTGTATTAGCTGTTATTTTATTAGGCTCAGGAGTTTCATATTATTTTTCTCATAAAACAGTAAAAGAAGATCAAGTTTTAAATGCTAATGGCTATTCAATTCAAGTAAACGAAAGTTACTATACAGACAAAGATAAAGTTGGAAATATCATAGAAGAAAATAGTAGTTTTGTTATTTTAAACTTAACGATAAAAAATAATAGTAGTCAAAGAGAAATGAATATGAATAATTTCCATTTAGTTAATGGTAGTAGTGATGTTACTTTTTCAGGTAATACTTATAGTGATTATTTTTCTGATATTGGTAGTGAGTATAATCTTGGAGAATTTCGTACAGGAGAGCAGAGAACATTTGCACTTATTTTTAAAGTTAATAAAAAGTTGAAAAAAAATCACTTTGTACTTTATTATCAACAATATCAGTCAGCTAGAAATGTTTACTTAAGAAAAATGAAATTAAATTTAAAAGATGTTTCAAAAATAGTTAAAAATCAAACTAAAAATATTGGTGAAAAATTAACTCTAACTTATCCAGATGGTAAGCAAGAAGCTCTTACAGTAGAAAGTGCTGAATTTGTAAATAAGACTCCTTATAATAGAGAAGTTTGTGATGAAGATGGAGATTGTAGAATTAGTGCTGATACTCTAGTTAGTAGCCCAAATAATAAAATCTTGAAAATGAAATTCACTTCAAGTAGTTTAGAAGGCGAAGAATTCATTGACTTTTCTACTGATTATGGTAAAATAAAATATATAGATAGTGAGAATATAGCAAGAGAGATAGAAATAGAGGATCAAACTGAAAATCAAAGTTATTTAGGTAAGTATATATATATTAAAGTACCTAGTAGTGTAGAAACATCAAAAAATATTGAATTAATCTATACTCTTCGAAACGAACAATATAGCTATAAAATTAGATAGGAGAGGGCCATGAAATTAGATGAAGAGAAAAAGAAAAAACTCAAATTAGTCATAATAATTTTGTTAACTGTAATCATTTTATGGCTTATTGTATTAAGCCCTATACTAAAATTTAAGCGAAATGAAAAACAGGTAAAAGAAGCAGCTCAAAGATATTATGAAATTAATAAAAGTGAATTACCTACAGGCAATAATTTAAAGACTTTGAGTTTACAAACTTTATATGAAAAGAAATTTATCAGTACTGACTTACGAAGCTCTTATAGAAATAAAGCTTGTGATAGTAAGTCTTCTTGGGTAAAAATAAAAAAAGAAAACAATGAATATCACTATTATGTTTATTTAAAATGTGGAATTATGTCTTCTAAAGTAGACCATGATGGTCCTGAAATCAAATTAAATGGTGAAGATGAAATAATTATTCATAAGGGCGATAAGTTTAAAGACCCAGGAATTGCTAAAGTTGTTGATAATACAGATGGAAAAATTGATGTAAAAGAAGTAGAAGTTGACACTAAAAATTTGAATACTGAAGAAGCAGGTACTTATGAGATAACTTATAAAGTGCAAGATAGTTTCCACAATGAAACAAAGAAAATAAGAACAATAAAAGTTATCGAAACACTAAATCACATTGTGGAAAAAAATACAGGAAAAGAAAAAAAATACAAAGGCACTCAAACAAATAATTATGTAAAATTAGATGGAATTTTGTTTAGAATAGTAGGAGAAAATGAAGATGGCACTGTTAAAGTTGTAACAGATGGAGCTGTTGGGGCACTAGATTATAATAAAAAAGATGAATGGCTAAATGAGTATTTTTACAATAAATTAAGTGATTCTACTAAGGAATTGATTGTAAAAAGTAAATGGTGTGATGAAGAAGTAACAAACTTTAATAACTATTCAAAATGTGATAACTACAGTAAAAAGCGATATATTGGCCTATTATCGATTGCTGATGTTAACAACTCTAAAGATAGTAGTGGTAGTTATGCAATAGACAATAATACATGGTTAGCAAATACAAAAACAGATAAAGTTGCTTGGAAAATAGAACTTGGTAAAGTCATAACCGAAAATATGGATACTAATATAACAATTAGCCCAGCTTTAAATATTAAAGAAGAAACATATGTAACAAATGGTGATGGTAGTAGAGAAGATCCTTATATTATAAAAGGTAATCAAAAACATTTAAAAGCAGGGGAAGATATTAATAAAGCTCAAGTTGGTGATTTTATTACATACTCTGGATATTTATGGAGAGTTATTGGTGTAGAAGATGGATTAACTAAAGTAATTATGGAAGATGTTATTAACTTAGATGGTGATAGATATTACAGTAACTTTAGTGAGAAATTACCAATTACTTATAATCCTACAGAAGAGGGTAATATTGGATACAATATTAACAATGAAATTAGTGAATATGTATCTACTAAATTATTTGTTAGTAAAAAATTTAAAGTAAATAATTACAGTGATAATATAAAATATCTTGAAAAAGCTAAACAAAAAGAATACAAAGTAAAATTTATTATGCCAAGTATTTATGAATTATTTAGCACTGATATATCTGAAGAATATTGGTATATAGATTATTCTAGTGCTAAAAAAGAGTATTGCTATGCTTACTCTGGCTTAGTAAAATGTACAGATTATAACTATGATCAAGTAAATAATATTAGAATAGAAGGGTATTTAAAAGAAAACACAAAAGTAAAAACTGGAGAAGGTAGTGAGACAACTCCTTATGAATTAGTTAGTTAATAGAGGTATACGCATATGAAAAAGCAAAAGCAAAAAAAAATAAAAATTCTTCTTATTATTACAATAATTTTATGTGTAGTAGCAATTATCATTTTTAAACCGTATTACAAGATAGAAAATCGGGTTAAAAAAATTAAAGAATTTTCTAAAATAGATGGTAATTCTACTCCACTAGGATGGCTAAGAGTTCAAGGAACTAATATTGACTTTCCTATACTTTACTATTATGATGTAGATGATATAGGAGATCCTACTTATGATATAGGATGGAGTTTTGAAAATAATAAAAAACTAGCTAATCGGACTGTTGCTTTATCACACAATATGCGTAATGTTTCAAGTAAACCATTAATTGGAGATAAAAGTCATGCTAGATTTGAACAATTAATGGGATATATTTATTATGATTTTGTTAAGAAAAATAAATATATAGAATATACAACGGGTGGTAAAAATTATTTATTTAAAATATATGGTGTATCTTTACAAAAAGAAGAAAATATAGAATTAGAAAATATTTCTAAAAGTGAAAAGAAAAGTTATATCCAAAAAACTAAAAAGATGAGTTATTTTGACTTTGATGTTGATGTTAATCAAGATGATCCATTATTAACATTAGTAACTTGTACTAGATTTTTTGGAAATAATGATTATTCCTTCGTAGTTGATGCTAGAAAGGTAAGAAAAAATGAGGTAGTTCATAATTATAAAGTAGATAAAAATAAAAATTATGAAAAGATTGAGAAAATATTGAAAGGAGATGATTCTCATGAATAAAAAGAAGGGAAAAATACTAGGTTTAGCATTAGCTTTGATGCTACTGTTCATGCCAACGCATATTATGGCTAAAACTACTAATTCAGGAACTGATAATGCTAAATGTAAAAGTCGTGTAGGAATTAGCATTAGCGTTGATCCATATAAACGTAGTGCTGGGTATCGTTTGGGTTCATATTGGAATAGTGTTCAGCCTAGAACAATTACAATCAAAGGTGGCGCTGATTATAACTATACGTTATATCAGTATACTGCTGATATCGGTGACTTAGAAGAAATGGATGACTTAAGTTTTAAAAATGTCAGAGGAAATGATATTAAGCCTATAACTAGGGATTTTAAAGGAAGCACAACAGTTGAAGTTCCAGCTGGCAAAGAAGTATTTGTAGTTGCTATATTAAAATCCGATAAAGATGATAAGACTAATAAATCTTCTAAGAGTTGTAGTACAGGACGCAATGTTATTACTAAAAATAAAAATGGTAACGATCAAGTAAACTGCTGTACTGGTGAATTTAAAAAGAAAGCTAGTGATACAGATAATGTAGATATCAGTGGGGTTGCAGCTAGTAAATTTGTTCAAAATCCAGCTGGGGATAGTTTAAATGTTAAAAATATATTAAATAATAAAACTGGAGTTTATCCAAAAGTTTGTCAAAATGCTTTTGATGGAAAAGCTACAGGTGATTATAAAAAATATTCAATTACTGATCCTACTCGTTTAGCAGATTGGCAACAAAATTATTATCCAACTCTTCTATCATATTGTAATAGTGAGTATGTACCATTCAATTTAGATGAAGAAGAATTAGAAAATTTAGCTAATAAGATATTAGAATTATATTATAATTTTGCAGAATTAAAGTCTAAAGGAACAGCTGACTATAATGCAATTACTAATACAATTGAAACAATTAAAAATCATATTAAAGATGAATATGGAACAAATAATTATTATATTGTGGATCATAAAACAAAAAAAACAGAAGGAAATTCTAAAGTCTTAGGATCTAGTTTATCTTGTAATTATACTGATATTATTTATGATAATGATTTAAAAGAAGGCGTATATAAAGCAGGTTCTGGAGAGTCTGAATATTTATATGCTGAAACAACTTCTGAAACTGCAAATATAAAAACAAAGGATCATCCTAAAAAAGGTGAGGAAGTAGAAGTTTGTAGCACGAAATGTTATGAACATTTAACAGTTGTTTATAGCCCTCCAAAAACTGTTAAAGCAGGATTATGTTTTCAATATCGTGTTACTGTAAAAAGTGTAACAGATTGTGGTGTTACAATAGGTAATTTCATGGATAAGCTAGTAAATTATAAACAAATGTGTTCACCAAATCCAGTTTGTGAAAATGATGAGACAAAAACACAGGCTGGGCCTTCTGAAGAATTTGATCAATGTGTAAAATCTTGTGATGGCGGTAAATATTCTCAAAACTGTATTAATAAATGTTATGATAAAGTATATGGTAAAACTGAAACAACTTCTAAAAATAGCAAAACTACAAAAACTAAATTAGCTAATACAATTGTAAATAAAGCTCCAGCAAAGACCAACGATTTAACGATGGGACAAACTGACTCGGGTGTATTTGTTACAACTGTTGCTTCATATAAAAAATCTGATTTAGAAGATTATGATAAAGAACCTATTGCTAAATGTACAACTAAATATATGCAAGCACATGGTGTGTCTGATGAATGTGCACAATATTATTTTAGAGCTAAAACATTATATCCAAAAGGACATTATGAATGTAATAGCAGTCAAGTTTGTAGTTGGCATCCTGATAATAAAAAAGTAGGAAAAATAAATACACCTACAATTGAAAGTATAGGTAAACAAATTGCTAGATCTTCACCATTTTATGTAAGGTCTTGGACTGAGACAAAGAATCTTATCCAAAATTTATTTAATGCCAATGGTAGAAGTGATAGAAAATATTATATTTCCGATACTGGAATTAAGACTCAAGCATCTAAAAGTGGTAGTTATCATTGTAAGATGAACTGTGGATACCATGGATGTAGCAGTAGTGATGCATTAACAAGTGAAGAATATACTGATGCCATGAAAGACAATATTTCAAATGTTAATGATGCTTTAGCAAAATGTCAAGCTTCTTCTTATTGTGATACCAAAGATAAAGAAAAAACAACTTCATTTGAAATTAGTGTAAGTGTAGAAAAAGATAAAGAAGGAACTCAAACTACAGAAATTGAAGGTTCTAACACATTACATAATGGTGGAAATTCTACAAATAATAATGCTTGTCCTGATGGTCAAAATAAACCTTCTATGTTTGTACCAGCATTTAAAAATGACTCATCAGAAAATGGTATTTTAGGATTCTGTTATGATGACACAACCAAAACTCCACATTATCAAACTACAATTACTTTCCCAGGAAGTTGGATTGATTTAAAAACTGGAGAAGTAAAATATGATTGTCAAGCACTATCAACTAATCGTGTTAAAGAACAATATTACTGTACTCCATATGATGCCCAATCTACTAATGAAAAATGGTGGGATTGGTATATTGATAAATTTGATTCAGGAAAGTATCCAAATGACTTTGAACCTGATAAAGTAAAAGAAACAAACAAATGGAATATTACAGCTTCATTAGGAACAGAAAGCCAAGGTTTTGGAAAATATAGATGGCATATTGGCTTCCAATGCTTCTATGCATTAAAGAATAAAGTTAAAACTAGTGACTATGTATATCGTGGTGATGAGGGAACAGCAGAAAATACTGAGGTAAATGAAGAAATCGATAGAAATTATGACATTCGTGTAGTATCACTAGAAAGTATGTTCCCTAATAATAGACTTCGTGGATACAACTGGGGTAGTCAAGCAACATTATCTTCTAAAGATAAAAAAATTCAAACTGCTTTAAATACTACTGGATATGGAGTTGATCCTGTTACATATTCTCACCAAATTATTGGTAATCAAAATGGTAAAGGTGAAAATGGAACATATACAGAAGATTATGATTTAAGAGTTACTTTAGATTCTGACGATGTTACAAAATTAAAGAATGAATCTTTAGATTTAACTGGTAAGTTTAATAATAAGGTAAAAGATATTCCAGGATTATATTACTATAAAATGAAAGATGAATTTGTTAATAGTTATCATATTGATAGAAAATGGACACCAGGTGAGAATAGTAAAACTGCTCAATTGGTAACTGGAAAGTAAGGTAGGTGGATAGATAAATGAATAAAGCAATGTTAACTGTAGGAATTATATTATTAAGTATTATCGCCTTAGGAGTTATTAATTTAATTCAAAGTTATACTACAGGTCAAGAATTAGATTATTATTTATTGAAAGAAACAACAGAAGCCGCTATGGAAGATGCACTAGATTTGAACTACTATAGAGAAGGTGCTTATCGTATGGATAAGGAAAAATTTGCTGAAAGTTTTATTAGAAGATTTGCACGAAGTGTTGATGATCGTAGAAGCTATCAAATTAGTTTCTACGACGTTAACGAAATTCCTCCTAAAGCAAGTGTAGAAGTAAAAGCTGCTAGTAGTTCTGCTTTTGAAGGAACCGCAGTTGATATTACAACTAGACTAGATATGATCATAGAAACAAATCATAAATCAGATCCAGTAGCAGCAAGAGTTGCTTCTAGCATTAGAGCGGATTAATTTAGAAAGGAGAATAAAATGGGAAATATAGGTGTAGGAATTAAGAAAATTCTATCAAATAAAAATACAGTTACACTATTAGGTGTTGTAGCTGCCGTGTTTGTCATATATTTTGGATATAATTCTAGAGTAAATAAGGCAATTACTCCAATAAGAGTGCCATATGCTCTAGAGACCATATCACCAGGGGAACAAATTACAGAAGAAATGATTGGTGAAAAAAATGTTTCTAGTGAAACAATTAGTGATGGAGAAGCTTATACTAACAGAAGTGAAGTATTAGATCAATATGCTAATGCTGATAGTATTATTCCAAAGGGAAGTTTATTTTATAAAAGATCAGTAGTAAAAAAAGATCAATTACCAGATAAAATTATTTATGACTATCCAAGTGGATATGTATTATACAATTTAGCAGTAAATACAAATTCGACTTATGGTAATTCTATTTATCCAGGTAATTATATTGATATTTACTTAAAAGCCATGAATGCAATCGAAGAGGGACAACAAATTACAACTACAGATAAAATTATGGTAGGTAAATTAATAGAAAACGTAAAAGTAATTGCTGTTTTAGATAGTAATGGTAATAATGTATTTGCCAATCTTGATGAAAAAGGTACTCCTAGTATGATTATTTTTGCAGTACCATCAGAATATTACATTTTATTAAAGAAAGCAGGATTCTTGAGAGCTTATGACTCTGAATTAATTCCTGTACCAACAGATGAAAGTTTAAAAGATAATCCAGGAGAATTAAAACTTAGTAGTAACGATTTGAAAGACTTTATTAATCGTGTTACAGAGTGGACTGAATAAAAATAAAAAAATAAAAGAATAAAATATGGGAAAGGTTGTGGGTTAAATGAATGAGAATGTATTTGATAAGCTTGATTTTGGTCCGTTAAAGCCACTTTTAGATAATGATGATATTACCGATATTTCATTTTGTAATGGTGGACAAATTTGGATACGTTCATTATCTCAAGGTTCTCAAAGAGTAGAAATTCAAGGACTGACCCAGGAATTTATGGAAAAGTTAGCATTTCAGTGCTCTAACGTTATGGGAACAACATTCAATAATGCTAAGCCATTTTTAGATGCTGAGTCAACAGAATTACGTTTTAACTTTGTTCATGAATCAATTGCCACTAATGGGTTAGCTTGTGTTATTCGTAAAACTCCAGCCAAGATTAGATTAGAAAAAAATAAATTATTAAAAGAAGACTATTTTACTGCAGATATTCATGATATTTTGATTAAATGTGTAGAAGGGCATTGCAATATTATGGTCGCAGGAGAAACAGGTTCAGGTAAAACTGAGTTTGTTAAATACTTAGCTAGTCATACAATTCCAACAGAAAAAATCATAACGATTGAAGATACGTTGGAACTACATTTGGATCGTATTTTTCCACAAAGAGATATAGTTGCTATGAAAACTAACAATGTAGCAAGTTACTCTGATGTGTTAGTAACTTGTATGCGACAAAATCCTAAGTGGATATTATTATCAGAGGTACGTAGCGCTGAAGCAGTTAGTGCAGTTCGTAACTCAATATCATCAGGACATAACATTTTATCCACAATTCATGCGGATAAAGCTAGTGCAATTCCTTATCGTTTATATAGTTTGATGGAAACCGATCTGGATGTTGACCAATTTTTATCTACTATTTATCGTTATATTCAATTAGGTGTTCATATTAAGGCTTATTATAGTAAGGAATATGGAAAATTCCATCGTGAAGTAGATGAGGTAGTAGAATTTTATGTAGATGATGATAATAAGCCCCAATCTCATACAATTTACAGAAAAATATATGGTAAGCCACCAGTTCAAGAAAAGCCAAGTGATCATTTAATTGAATATTTAGAAAATCAAAATATTGATATCAAGTCTATTACCACAAATATGAAAGAGGGAGAACAACCTACTAATATTCAGTCTGTTAATGTTTCAAAAACACCAACAACTGATAAAGTAGTAAATGTAGCAGCTACGCAGACACCACAAGCTAAGCCAGTTCAAACTACTGCAACAGCAGTACAGTCTGTTACAATACCACAACCTAAGGTGGCTAATGTAGCTCAGCCAATTTCTCCTAATACTTATAATAATGTGAGTCAAACAACTATAAGTAACGTTGGGCAATAAAAGGGGTGATTTTATGGAGTTAATTATTTTATTAGCTATAGCAATAGTAGTTATGCTATATAGAGGCTATGAAGGAGAAAATATTGGAAAATTTATTACAACAAGAGTTAATTCAGTATATGAAAAGTTTGCTCCTTATTCTTTTAAAGTAGTTAGAGAAAAAACTAAGCAATTAGGTAAAGAATATACTGTTAGACAATATACAATTCAAGTAGCCATTTTTTCAACTTTTGCCGCTGTATTGTCATATCTATATTTCTATAATATATTTGTAAGTATTGTTTATGTATTTGCAGTAATTATGGTAATTCCTTATTTATCCTATTTACGTTGTAAAAGAGTCTATAGTGAATTTATTTTTGAACAGGTTCAAGTTTATACATCCAATACTATTATGGAATTTGCAACTACTCAGTCTTTCGTTAAATCATTAGAGGGAGTAAGAGATTCTGGAGTTTTAGAAGATCCTGTTAAAACAGATGTCAATCACATGATTGAACTTGCTTATCAAAATGGTAGTATTGATGAGTCATTAAAATATATGAGTAATTTATATCCTTATTATATAGTTAAAAATATGCATCAATTATTCTTACAAATCACTAAAGAAGGTGCTAGAAATTCTGCAGATAGTTTGGAAAATATGCAATTAGATATCGATATGCTTGTTGAAAGTGTTTATCGAGATCGACAAGACCGTGCAACATTCCATAAACAGTTTTTACAGTTTGGAATTATGTTATTTTTCTTGTTAATGTTAACACAAGTATTATTAGGAAAAGAATCGTATCTATTGCTTTTAGAAAAACCTGCAGTAAAAATATTATTACATGCTGCAGCGATTATTAATAGTTTATTCTTACTTAAGGGTGAAAAATATTATAATGAGAATGTAGGTGCTGAATAATGGATATAATTATTGTTTGTGCAATTTTAATTTTTATACTTTTCTATAATAAAACAATAGATGGTAAAAAATTTTTAATTGATAATGAAAAATATTTTCAAGCACTAAGAGAAGAAGATTATGACTTCTTATTATATGCAAAATATGGAGATGATGTTATTCCAGATTTATTATATAGAAAAAGAATTACGAATGCTTTAATTGCTGGTTTTGTATTCTTTATCATATTTTTAACAAGTTTATCTTTAATTAATATAGTTATAGCAATAGGAGCGATGTTTTTAGTATTTAAACTACCATATATTCAACTAAAACAGTTTTATAAAGCTCATTTACATGAAATTGATATTATGCTACCATACTATTTAAAGAGTTTAGAAATATTAATTCAACATTATACAGTTCCAGTAGCTATTGGTAAATCTATAGATGATGCTCCAGATATTTTTAAACCTGGATTAAGAAAAATTGTTGAAAGAGTAAATGCTGGAGATTCAAGTATTGATCCTTATATGGAATTTTCTAATACTTATCCAGTTAGAGATTCTATGCGTATGATGAGATTACTTTATCGTTTAGGAATTGGATCTCAAGAAAATAAACAAGAACGTTTAATGATGTTTTCTAGAACTGTTTCTAATTTACAAAATAAAGCTAGAGAGATAAAATATAAAGAACGTTTAGGACATATGGAAAGTTTAACAATGACCATGTTAGTTGTAACAGGTGTAGCAGTTATGCTAATTGTATTGATTTCTATGATGGGAATGTTTAATATTTAAAATAATAATGTGAAATGAAAAAGTAAATTCCAGTTTCAATATATTAGGCAAGAATTTAGTCTTACACAAAATTCCAGTTAAAAAATTGTAAGACTAAATTCTTTTTTATATAATATCACTCATGG
>CANQKU010000004.1 GCA_947624535.1 uncultured Bacilli bacterium | reverse complement strand
CTACTAATGTAGAAACTTCACCCTCTTTACCATTAATAGTAGTACCTTGATGAGTAGGAGTTAGTAAATTAGATTTTGAAACAGTTATTGCTCTTTTATTTAATAAATCTTTTTTTCTTTCTTCCATAACTTCATCTACTTGAGCTTTTTTCTTATCATCATCTGGTATAGCTCTTGCATCAATTAAACCTTTATCGATTTCATCTGCTATTTTTTGCTTTCTTTCTTGAGCATTAATTCCCTTTAATTTTTCTTTTAGTCCTCTTGCTTCTTCTTGAAGTTTATCTGCTTGTTCTTCTGTTGTATCTTCTTTCTTTAATTCGTCGATTATTTCTTGTAATCTTTTGATTATTTCATCTTTGTTCATTTTCTTTACATCTCTCTTTCTTAATTTTTTAAATTTTCCAATTCTACTTCTAATTCCATTGCATCCGCAATTCTTTTTCGTTGTAAGACATTTTTCTGCTTAATCTCGTTATCCAACTTTTCCCTAATTGACTTATCCAAGTCTATTAGTGACCTAGCAGAAATTGATGTACTGTCATATGCGGGAAAATCCACCGCACTAACATCAAACAACTTCTTAATCTTCAAAACTGTGCATGTATGAGTTTCTGGATCATAATCCTCTCCATCACTAGACACTGTGTATGCATACGACATTCTGTCGATTAAGCCTTTTTGAATATCTCTATAAAGTTGCATATGTCCTTCATCATTAGGATCAAATGCTAACCTTACATGTAATCCATCTTCTTTAACCTCTAGATGTAAAGAGTCATTCCTTGTACGAGCATATACTCGACCACCATGATTATAATTAAAAATAACATCACTTATATCTGCATCTTTAAATGCATTTTTATCAACCACTTCTCTATATTCAACGCCATTCCATTCAAACAAAACTGTTGGTTGATCAAATACACATGCAACACCTTCAACTACATAGTCATTACTTTCAGAATTGCCATCTTCACTATCCCTTGTTTTTATTTTAAAACTTTTAAAATTTCTATAAATTCGACCATTTTTAATATTTTCATTTATTTTTTCAATTCTATCATTCATTATTATCAGCTCCTTTTACTACTTAATATCTTTTATTTCTTCATTTTCTACAACTGCAGTATCTAATCTACGTAAAGGCTTATCACCATTTTCAATTGGAGATAAATTCATAACCTCTCTCCATTCATTAGGTGTCATAGCACCTCTATCAACCATTTGAACAAGTGATAATTTTGTTTGCATAGACGCAAATTGTAATGAAGTTGGTTCGAACGCAATTCTATTTCCACATTCTCTTTCATGTTTAGAAAATAAAATTCTTGTTAATTGATTCGTAAATTCTTCTGCAATAGGTTCAATTTTTCCTTCGTAAAATGCGGTCCATTCATTTTCAGAAAAACTATTATTAACAATTTTTTCATTAACACCAAAAAAGTTATACAATCTTTCTGTATAACCTCCCATTTGTTTATCATTTGGAACATAATTGTTATCTTTAACCTGTTCTACATCATATCTAGGATCTATTGCAGCTACGTTTTTATTTTCTTTATTTTCAACATCTAAATAATTATCTGCAAATTTCTGTATAGCTTTTTCTTTATCTTTTTCATTTAATACAGTTTTAAACTTTAATAGCCATTTTATAATAGCAGATGTTTTAATAGCCTGTACTACACCTTTATCAGTTGTATCAATTACATTCATTATATTTTGTAATGGCAATCTAGGATCTGTACCATAAAAATCATTATCAGAAAAATCTTTTCTTAAATGAATAACATCTTCATAAGCAATTGTTATATGTTTTCCAGTAGAAAAGATGAATTTCATATATAATTCATCTTTATATTCAACAAGTTCAGTACGATTATACGGAATAGGAAATATTTCAACTGGAATATTATTTTCTCTCCTAATAAAAGCATAAGCATTACCTTCAAGTTCTAATTGAATAGCCATTTTTTCTAATAATTTCTTCATTGTCATATATCTATTAGGAAATTGAAGTAAAGCATTAATATTTCCACTATTATTAACTTTTAAACCATCTGTTGTATCCCTAACATGTTTAAATTTTAATTTACCTAAATATGTAGCTGTTGGTCTAATACAAGATCTTACTATGTCATTATCAAATATTCTCCCATTCCACGGAGTAAATGATGTATTACTAGAGTTTAATAATTCAAAACTTGAATACCCAACTTTATCATTTGAATTTTCCTTATTTTTTCCAAACATTTGACCAAACAAACTTCTTTTCTTCATATTCTCCTCCTTATGAAATATAGTTATCATACTCTTCTTTATTATTGTAATAAACTGTGTATGCATCCAATAAAGAAAAGGTACCATCAACTCTTTTTCGTTGATTAGTACCTTTCATAGGTCTAATATTATTATTTTCATCTGACTTTTGAACTGTATTAGATAAACACCATTTATCAATAGGATTATTATTATAATTTATCAATTTAGCTTTTAAATCTGCTGCAAGCTCTTTCATAGGATTAGAAAATGTTTTTGGTCCCTGTATTATAGGAATCATTGTATTTTCTCCAAAATTAACTTTCATTTCATTGATAAAATAAGTAGATGCCCAAGGATCATAACCACATTTATATAAATAAATATTATACTTTTCTTGTAATTCTTTAAACCAATCAGTTATATAATGGTAATCTACTTTATTACCCTCTGTTAAAGTAATTAAACCTCTTTCTTGCCAAATTCTATATGGAACTGAATCTCTACCATTTTCTGATGCTTTACATCTTTCATAAAACAATTCTTCTGGTAAAAAATATTGAGAAATAACATATATTTTATTATCATCTTTTCGTTTACATATCATTTTAGCAGAAGTTAAATCAGTTGTTGAAGATAAATCAACACCACCTATTCCATAAGTGAATCCCATATCCTCAATATTGAATTTCTCTTCATTATTTAAATCTTCCCATGATAACCACGCATTTTCTGATGATTGCTTCAAATTAAAATCTTTTGTTAAAACTGTTCTTCTATATTTATCATCAACTTTAGCACGTTCTACATTACGTCTTAATTCATCTAATGATTTTATAGTTCCAAGTCCTGGATTAGCTTTAATCCAACATTCCTCATTTGTCCATTCTTCTGGATTATCAAGTTCATATATAAATGCAAGAACAGTACCATCATATTTATATCCATTTGCATTATCTAATATATTACAATACATTTCGTATTGATCATCAAATATTGTATCACGATTAAAACCATTAGTAGATGTTATATTTAATAATGGTTGCTCTCTAGCATACATAGATTGTTGCATTACATCATATAAATCACGATTTTTAATTGCATGCAATTCATCTATTGTAACATAACTAGAATTTAATGAATCCAATGTATTAGAATCACTTGATAATGCTTGCATTATTGAAAATGTATCTTCAAAATAAATATCGCTTCTTCTTTTAGTTAAATGACGTCTTAATTCAGGACTCTGACTAACCATATGAGAAGCTTCTACAAATCCTTTTCCTGCTTGCTCTTTTTTTGTTGCTACAAAATAAACTTCTGCTCCTCCTTCTCCATCAGCCATTAAAGCATTAAGAGATAACCCAGATGTTTCTGTTGTTTTTCCATTTTTTCTACCCTCTATTGTAGCAGTTTCTCTACATCTTCTTAATTTTGTATTTTTATCTATAAAACCATATACTGCTTGAATTTTTGCTTTTTGAAACAATTCTAATTTTAAATTCTTTCCAATTTTATTACCTTTTGACTGCTTACAAAATTTTTCTATAAACTCTATAGGATAACTAGCATAATCTAAATCAAAAATCCAATTATCTCCATAAATACCTGGATTATCAAGTTCATCAACCAATAATTTATATTGTTGTTTTATTCTCTTGCAAGCATTTATTTTTCCAGTAGAAATTTTTTCGTAATATTCTTTTATATAATTCTTTTTCATAATTATTTTCTATTTTTTATAAATTTTAAAAAGTCATCTTCTGCAGGTGGATTATTACCATCAAATCCATCTGATTTTTCTACTGGTAATAAACTATTTAATTGTTGGATTCCTTTTAAAAAGTTCGTGTACATTTTATTATAAGACCCAACGGCTGGAGATTCTTTATAAAATTCTTGAGAAGCATTTTTTGTTTTTACAATTAGCTTAGAATTATTAATTTCTTGCATTAAAAAATCCAAAGTTACAGACATAAATGCTACATTATCTATTAATTTCAGTGCAGTTTTATATCTTTTTTCTGGTATTTTTTCATAGATTCTTTTAAGTCTATTTATTTCTTTTTTTATTAACTTATCTTTATCTATTTCTTTATTTTTCTTAGTGTCTTTTGTATTTTTAATTTTTTTTGTAGCCATATCTGCATTCCTTTCTACCCCCCTCATATGTGAAAAAACACTTTCGAGTTTTATGAATATGGGGCTTCGGTGTTTTGAAAATTAATTATTTTTCATTAAATGGGGGGCTATTTTGAATGCATATTTCCTTTTTCATCAAAATATAACCCTTCATTTATATCTAAAACTTTTTTCTTTTTAGCATTATGACAAGCATCACAAAGTAATGTTAAATTATCTTCATTTAAAGTTATATTACTATCATGTATATTATCTGGTGTAATCTCTATTATATGATGGACTTGATCTCCAAACTCTCCACATTCTTGACAAGTATGATCATATTTATTTCTTATGTATGCACTTAACTTTCTCCATTGAGTTGAATTATAAAACCATTTTGAATATTCTTTTGCCATATATTCCTCACAAAAAAAGAATAGTTACGCACTATCCTATACAATTAAGTCTAATTTTTCCATGATAGCATTTTATCACAAAATTAGTATAATGAGAGTATAATCTTTTAATTTTTTAGTTTATTATTTATATCTATACTTATCTGTTTTATTCTAGCTATACTGTATTGCTCTGCTTCTGCTATCTCCTGATGTGTTTTCCCCCATAAATACATACCTCTAAATACTTTTAATTCTATATCATTAAGTTCAGATATTTTATGATCTACTTTTTGTAACATATCTTCTATTATTTTTTCTTCATTTAGTAAATCCTGTCTTTGATTATCTAAATCCTCAATATCTGAAAAAACTTTAGCAAATCTATCAATCCTATTATTATTTTTCATTTGAATCTTTACTTCTTGAAATGACATTCCCTTCAAACCTAATTGATTATCTATTTTATATTGTATTCTATTTTCAATACCTATTCTAGTTTCATGAATAACTTTTTTATCTCCAATTTGTTTTTTTAACTCCTTATACATTATTTCCTCCCTTTTATTTTTTTATTTTATAAAAGAAAACTATACAAATTTAAATATTATTTACTTTTTCCATAGTTTTTCTAATTTTTCTTTTTTCTCTTTCATCGATGTTTTTGTATAAATAGCTGTTGTATTTATATTTTTATGTCCTAATATGTCAGCTAATTCATCTAAATCTATTCCTTTTTCTTTACATTGTTTTGCAAATAAATGCCTCCATGCATGAGCATGAATTTTTTTAGAATTGATTTTTGCTTTTTTGGATATTTTTTTTACCCATCTCCATACTGTCGATGGATCAATCATTCTATTAGGATCATTCTTTAATTTTGGATCTGAACTTCTAAAAATATAACCTTCTTTTATTTTATTTTCTTTACAATAATGTTTTAATTCTCTTCTTAACTCATTAGTCATTATCAAAGTTCTTTCTTTATGTTTATTATATGCACCCTTAATATAATTACTTTCCAAATTTTCAACAGTAAAATACTTTAACTCACTTATCCTAGCACCTGAATTAGCAAATACTTTCATAATGTAATAGGCTTCCATCATGTTTAGTTGTTTTGCCCATCTCAATAATCTTTTATGTTCTTGTGGTTCAATATAATCTTCTAAACTTGATTTTTCTTGTTCTTCAAATTGACGTACGGTACAATCTTTATATCCCAAAAAGATTAAAAATTTATTCACAACAACAATAAATTGATTTCTAGATTTTAGTGCATATTTTTGGTCCTTTAATTGATTTTTCCAATTCATAATTAATTTTTTATCTATTTCAAATTCTTCATTTGGAATATAATCAATCAGTTTATTAATTGCATTTCTATAACTTACTAACGTTTTATGTGACTTTTCGTCTAATTCTTGTTCAACAATAAATTCATTTAATTTATTCTTTAGTTCTTCTTTAGTCATCATTTAATCCCTCTTCAAAACCTTCCATAAAATCTTTAATCTTCTCATATTGCACCTCTTTTTTTCTCTATAAAGTATGCAAGATATGTATTATATTATATTGCATACTATTAATATTCATTTTTGTTAATATTTATAAGGTCTAAAAGTAGTTTTTTTTATTAAAATACTTTTTTAAATTTTTAGACTATTTTTTACTATTGTTATATGCAATTATACTTAAAAGAACTATTGTAAATATAATTCCTAATATGAATCCTATTATTCCCTTATCTATAAACATATTTAATCTCCTTTCATTTTTAAAGCTATTTTTACCATTGAGCATATAAGTCTAATTATCCATAAAATTATTTCAAAAATGATTAATGCTAAATATAACCCATTCATCATATTTAATTTAAATCCTATTAATATTAATAAAATTATTTCTAACATATTTACTTCATTTCCTCATCTCTAACATACATTCCTATTTCTAATTTCATAGTCCAAGTTCCTCTAATGTATATTCTTTATTTAATTCCATACCTTTGTACATTGTACCTTCTTTAAATACTGGAAAAGGCATGTATAAGCTATTATTATAAGCTATAACAATTCTTTCTTTTCCTTTTGGATATATACCATTTTTTTGTATATTCTCAACTCTATCTCTAAACGGTCTAATAACACCACTTAAATATTTTCTTTCAGCATCATCAAGTATTGGTTCTTCTACTTCTAAAACTAACTTTGCTTTTTTACTCCAATTTTTAACTAGAAAGTCCTTTTCTTCATCTGTGAATTTATCTACACTTAATTCAACAACATCTCGTTTAATATCTTCACAATCAAATTCATAATTCTCTATTTCAACTTCTTTTTCTAATTTCATTTTATTTCACTTCCTTATCAAAACAATTTTCACTAATCCATTTATAGCCTAGTTTAACTAAACAACCGAAATCATACCAATCTACATTTGGATTAAAATTACCATAGGTTCTTAAAAACCAATAATTTTCATCTTCATCATATTCAAAACTTGCAATTCCCCATTTATGACTAAAATCTTTAGCCCATTGATGTATCATAATGTATTGGGGATTTGTTTCTTCTAATGCAATATCTAAATTGTTAATTTTATGATAATATTTATTTTTCACTTTTACCTCCTTCTAATATTTCTAAAATCCTTTTATGTGCAATTATATATTGCCAAATATCATTTCTCTTATGTCTTTCATATTGAATTGTGGCTGCACTGATTTCTTGATTACATCTTTTTTCTATTTCACCAATAACCTTGTCTTTTTCTTCTAATTGATGTTGTAAATCTTCAATTATATTTATTTGATTATAGTTTTCTAGTAATACATCTAATGAAATAAAGCCATTTACTCCTATCGAATAATCTTGATTTTCTACTCTTGTATCTCTAATAGCATATATTTCATTTAATAAAGAATATTTATGAGTAGGGCTATTTAAAATTGTTGTGTATAGTTCTTCTTTATTCATCTAACCACTCCTTAATTATTTAATTCTTTTAAAAATGAAACTAAAAAAATCTGAACCTATGTATTCCCATTCACCAATTTTTGGTAGTTTCTTTTTTGCTTTTTTAGGATTATTAGTTAACATTACTCCTACTTGATAAAATGAATTTATTGGATATAACTTTTCTAAATCTTCCAATATAATATCTTTATTCATTATTTATCACTCCTTTGGCATTTCATAAACTGGTACATAATTCCACTTTTTATTATAATCATTAGGGTAAATTCCCGTTCTTGAATATAAGTCAAAACCACTATTAGTTTGAATACAACTCTCTATTGTATTTAATACTTCTAATGCTCTTTCTTTTGATTTATAATTTCCTAAATCAACACCACTTTCTTCAATCGCATATACATTTTTATCTACATGATAAATATCTAAATGACTTGCTAATATTAAAATTTCTTTATCTTGACTTCTTATCCATAAATCCATTATCTATCATTTCCTTATTTCGTTAATAAAAAATATAACTTGTCCAATAAGTGTTCCAATTTCTAATCCTAAAAAGAACATTTTTACTGCTCCTGATGTAGTAAAACAAAAAAACATAAATATATATATCAAAATTGAATATATCCAAACCATTATTTCTTACCTTCTTTCAATTCTTATAATTTATCTAAACAACCATTATACACAGAATGATTTTGCCCTATAAAGTGCATACCATTTACATAAGTATCATCTGTACTAGATATTTTTATTCTTTCTTCAAGCCACTTTTCAAATTCAGTTAAAATATATTTGTTATGTTTATTTTCTTGTTGTAATTCCTCAATAGTGCTATATACTTTTCTAGGAAGTGCAAAATAACCTACACCATCTATTTCTAATTCTCTAAATGTTTTATCTATTAATCTTATTTCGTTCATTCTTTACCACCTTTTACAAAATCTAGGACTTCTTGAAATGTTAAACTAATTATTCTTAATTCTGATATTTCTTGCAATAAATTAGGTTCTCCTTGTTGAGTTAATTGCTTAATTTTAATTTCATTGTCAATTTTTTTTATCTTATCTTCCAAAAAAGAAATAAGTTGTTTTTTTTCAATATATCTGTCGTTTCTTATAATTCCAGGCTCATAATATTGATTATTTTCATCTACTATATGAGCAAAGCCATCTTTATTTATTATTGCATGTAATTCTTTCATTTTATTTTTCCTCCAACTTTTCATAATAATGTTTTTTTATCCTCTTAAATACTTCTTTTGCTGTTAAACTGCCTAAAACACTATCATAATTTAATTCTTTTTCAGTCAAGCACCCTTGTATTTCTAATAAGTCTTGATTTTCTCCATAAGTACCATATCCTTGAACAACTGATATTAATTTTTTTTCTTGATTTGGCTTATATACAATTATTTGATAAAAAGGATATTTTAACATATTGTTCATAACAATACTTCTATCTAAAAATTCATAAGGTATATTTTTATTATCTAGCATAACTTTTAATTTAAATATTTCTTTATAATTTACTTTCATCTTTATCACCTTTTTTATAGAAAATAGACCACCCAATTACAATTCCAATAATACATCCGATAGTATAACTATATATATCTTTTATAGGTTCAATCATTAATATAATAATTTCTATTAAAATTACACATAACATTTTCAATCTTTTATTTTTCATACCTCAATTTCAACTCCAAATGTATAATACTTGTTTCCTTTATGTTCTATTAGATTTTTATTGTGATCTAAAATTTTGTTGTAATTTTTGTAACCTATCTTTAATTTTTCTGGCATAGTTCCTTTTTGCTTTACATAATTTTCTATATTTCTTACTAATATATCTAAATATTTTTCTACTTCCATATCTTCACATTTTGTCATATATATTGTTGTTCCTTTATATTCTTTTTGTTTTCTTTGAAACATTATTTACCACCTACTTCTGTTTCAATTTTTATTGGTATAATACTTTCTGGTTTGAATACTATTTCATAATCATATTTAGATACTTCACTATATTCTAATTGTTCAACTGTATAAGTAGTTTCATCTGATAACCTTAAAAAATGTTTTTGGTACTTATCTTCTCCTACTTTACAAATTACTTCTAATTGCTTATCAGTATTATCTGTTTCAATTGAACAATTACCTGTAATTTCAAATAAATAGCTATCACTTCTTAAATTAATAAATACTATTCTTCTTTTTACTCTAAAACTATCTGCTTCTTTACTTACGTTATAAGAAGCTACATCTGAATCTCTTTCAAAAGCACAACCTGTTACCCCAAATATTACTAATAAAATTATTACTATTATTTTTACTTTTTTCATTATCTTACTCCTCCTACTAAAATTAAAATTATAATCATTATTATTACAATAGTTGCTAATAATTCAATTAATTTAAATCCTTTATTATTCATTTTTGTATTTTCTCCTTTCTTTTTTTAGTTTTTCTTTTATAAATTTTTGTGTTAATTCATTAACTGCTTGTCCAAACTTTTCACGTTCTATTTTATTGATTTTTTTTTGTTCATTAAGTTCTAAAATTTTATGTTCTAATTCCTGACACTTAATTTCATATTTCAATTCAAGTTTTTTATATTTTTTATTAGTTTTTAAATGTTCATAAATATGCTTTATCATTTACATTCCTCCTAACTTTTTATAATCAATAGTAAGCAATTATATTGAACTATATTTATTTCTGCTATACTTTTAATATTAAACATTGATAAAATTAATGAACTTGGAATACTATGTTTTTTTAACTCTATTAATAATTTATCTAACTGTTGATAATTTATTTTTTCCATATTTACTCCTTTCTCCATGAATTTGGATCTTTTATTATTCCTTGCTGATTATCATACTTTTGTTGTTCTTTATTATAAGTGAGTGGAACAATACCAACTTTTCCATTTCTATTTTTAGCTATAATAACTTTAATTTCTATTTCTTTTTTAGAACGATTATTATCATGATTTTCATCGTATAATAATAAGACTGTTGTTGCTGATTGCTCTAATTCTCCTGATTCTTTTAAATCTACTAATTTTGGCATCATATCGTTTTTTCCTCTGTTTTCAGAATTCCTATTTAATTGACTAACTAAAAATATAGTACAATCATAATCTAAACTTATCTGTCTTAACTCTCTTACTATTTCAGTAACTTTCTCATATTGACTAATATGTTTTTTAGATGAATTTACTAATCCTATATAATCTACAAATGCTAGTACATGACCTTTTTTTGATTCATTAATTATTTGTCTTCTTATTGAATTAATTGTTTGACTGCTATTAATAACTTTAATCTTCTTATTTGATATATTTTTACAACCATCTTGAATTATATTTTTTTGATATTCAGTTTTTGGATTTGTTAAATCATTAATTGGTACATTTGTATTTATCGATACTAATCTCTGATATACTTGTTTTTCTGACATTTCCATATTGAATAAAACACAATTATATTGATCAGATAAATTTTCTATAAGATTTAATATAAATGAAGTTTTACCTATTCCAGTTCTAGCAGCTATAACAACTAAATCATGTTCTTGAATATTAGCAGCATTTGACAATTTATTTAATCTAAAATTAATATTTCTATTTTCTGAATTTATCAATTTATATATATCATTTGAAGATAATTTATTGTCATTAATACTTATACTCATATTTTCATATTTGTGAATATTAAATAATAATTCATCTGTCGTTATTTTTTCACAACGATAATAATTAATAATTTCTAAAATTTTAAATTTAATATATCTTGAAAAAAGTGTTTCTTGATAATAATTATAGTCATTAAATGGTAATGCATTTGTTAACATTTTAGTCATAACTTCTACTATATCTTTAGCTGAATATTTATCAGTAAACAATGTTTTGTAATTTTCTACTAATGTAACAATATCGATAGTTTTGGAATCTTGAAATTGTTTTCTTATTAGTTCATATATGAATTTATTTTTTGGATTTAAAAAACATTCACTAGATATTACTGTTTGTAACATTAATTCAGGTTTTAATAAAATATTTCCTAAAATTTGTTCTTCAATATCAATTTCATCATTCATGTTATAAAACCTCATATCCATTAATTAAATTCTCATTATTTGTATTTTCTAAAATAATTTCATCTTCCCAACGTCTTCCATTTAACCAAGTTGTAGGCATTGGAACAAATTGCATATTGTTTTTTTGCCATTGTTCAGTTTTCTTAAATAATTCTAATTTTGTTAAAATAACTTCCATTAATTCTTCATTTGGATTATTTCTCTTAAACCAGGATTCGACTTTCTTTTTGTTTTGTTTTTTAGGATATGATTCCCAAAATTTTTCAAATTTTTTTAGATATCCATTATCTCGTTCCCTATGGGGAATATAAGGGGTATTAATATTATTTCTTGTATTATTCTCTTTGACATTTTTATCAATACTCTCTTGATTATTTTGACAATACCTATTGATATTTTTGTCAATACCTGTTTCCATGCTAATATTATTAGAATTCTCTTTTTGTGAACTAGGTAATAATTGATTATTAATTTTAATGATTCTAGATAATACTTCCTTACTATTTTTTTTATAATTTATAATTACTCTAATATAACCTTTATCTTTTAAATTTTTAATAAGTCTAGAGATTGTTTCTGGAGTTACCTTAAATAATCTAGCAAAATAACTATTAGTAGCATTACATTCTCCTGTTTTATTACTTAAAGCTGATATTTCTCCATAAAGTAATTTAGCCTTATCTTTAAGATCAGAGTCATAACGAACATTAGCAGGTATAACAGCATAATAATTTGGTTTTTCTTCCATTTTATTCTCCTTCTATTACTTTATATATAGTCAATATTTAAAGCATCAGCTTTATTGCTATTGACAAAATTGACATTTTGTAGTATTTTATAAGTGCTTAATTTAAGCAAGGGACTTTTTGTGGTTATTGAGTCCTTTTCTTTTTGTTCTTTTTTCATATCTAATTTCTCCTATAATGTAATTATTGCTAATATCATTACTGCAATATTAAATATTATTGCTAATGTAACTATTCCTTTAATTGGTAGTTCATTAAATACTTCAATTAATTCTTCTTTCATTACTATCACCCCTTTCTATAAAAAGTTATATTTTCCTGAGTCTTTCATCTTTTTTAATTCTTCTGATGTATAAAACCAATTATTAACATTTATTCCTTTTTGCCTCTGAACATCTGCTATTTTATTAATTGTTTTATACAAACTAATCAAATTATTTTTTCTTTCTTCTTCTGTTAAATCAGAATCATAAATTTCTATTTCTGAATTGCCATTTTTTATTTTTTTTAGTAAAGCCATAATATCAACTCCTTAGTTAATTTTATTCGACAAAGTTTTCATATTTCCTATCGTGGTATTTTATTTTTTAGGTACCTCCTGTGATATAATGCTTTTGAAAGGAGGCATATCAATGAATAAAGAATATTTAACAGATTTAATTCATTCTTCTATTGACGAAATTTTAGAGAATTGTACTGAATATAATGAAAGTAATGAAGATAAAAAACGTTTAGTAGCTTTACTTTCTGAAGTATCAGTAAATTCAACTTTGAAAGTATTAGAAGAATTAAATATTCTTAAATTACCTAAAGATTAAGTTAATTAACTTTTTCTTTTTTTTCTTGATTTTTAATATGTGCTATTGTCCAACCATTGGATAACACATCCTCTAGATTAAATTTTATATCGGAATTTTTTATTAAGTTTAGTTTTTGGGTTTCATATCCATAATGTAAAAGATTACAAATACTAGAAAATTCATTATATGAAACATTATTCTCTTCAAGAATATGCCCTATTTCTCTTATAACTTTTTCAACTCTTACCATACATTCACCTCTTTTCTTTTATACCTCCTGTGATATAATACTTTTTTGAAAGGAGGTATTACGTTGCAATTAGATAAACTTTATGTTGCTGAATATAGTTTTTCCCAAAATGATTTTCACTGTGATCGTTTAGATGTATCTATTAAAAGGAATCAAGATGCTGCAAAAAATAATCAGCAAAGTGATTGGATACCTATTGGAATATTTGAAACATGGGAAGAAACTCAAAATTTTATTAATGAATTCAAGAAGAAATTGAAGAACTAAATCATCATATTTCTTCTTTTTTAGTAGTCTTTAGGTCTTATTCTCATAACTTTAACAAAATCATCTATATTTGTAACCAATTTATCTAAACTATCAAAAGTTCCACATAAATATTCAACTTTTTCTCCGTCTTCAGTTCTTGTTATTTCAACTTCAAATTTCACTCTTTTTTCTTTTGTTTCTTCTTTCATTAAATTTTCTAAACTTTTCCCTAAACTTTGAAATTTTTTTATAAATTCTTCATCAATTTTTAAATTATTGTTTTCTTTTATTTTTTCCATATTTTAATCTCCTTCTTCTTTTTTATTTTTTATTTTATAAGACATATAGTCTTGTTTTAAAGCATATAAAAAATCTTCTATATTTCCATTTAATAGTTTAACTATGTCAAAAATTATATCTAGTGGACAATTCAAAGGATTATTTTCATATGATATATATGTATTTCGTGTTACTAATAATTTCTTTGAAACATCTTCCTGAGTATAACTTTTTCTTGCTCTTAAACTTTTTAAAAATTTTGTTGTTTCCATTTTTTACCTCCTATCTGAATTTATCATACAAGACATTTTGTCTTATGTCAATACTTTTTTGACAATTTGTCTTGTTTTTTTTTGCAAATTGAATTATAATGTAAATTGGAAGGAGAATATTATGGAAAATAATTTTTCAAATAATTTAAAATATCTAAGAATTCAAAATAATATGACACAAGAAGAATTAGGTAAAAAACTTGGTAAAGATTATTCTACTATAGGTAAGTGGGAAAATGGTTCACGTTCTCCTATTATGGAAGATGTTATTAAAATTTCTCAAATATTTGATATTTCTCTTGAAAATTTAATTGGTGATTTTTTAGGTAAAGACTTAACTACTGATAATATTAATTTTGATGAATTAGAACTTTTATTTAATAAGAACAAAGATATTCTTTCTGATGATGATAAAGAAACAATTAAGTTTGTTATTGAAAAAGCAAAAAGAAAAGTTGATGAACAATTAGGAGAAGATAAATAAGTATGCTAGTAAAGATACTTAATAAAGGAAGTGAATTTAATGAATTTGTACAATTTATTAAGTAAAGAAATAACACAGCAAGAATTACTTAATTATTATAATTCTACAATAATTTATGAAGAAGTACCAAAAAGTATAAATGGATTAGTTTTTAATTATAAAGGAATAAACTTGATAATTATAAACAAGTATATATCTTACTATAAAAAGAAAAAAACTATATTGCATGAACTTGCACATATTGAATTGAATCAATTAAATCAGATAGATAAAGAGTTATTTGCTTTTAAAGTTGATAAATACGAAGATGAAGCTGATTTATATATAAAAATGTTACTAAAGAGAATTAAGGAGTAAAATTATGAATGAATGCTATAAAAGACCTAATATTTCGGACATATGGGAAGATGACATAGATTATATCATGTTTATTGATGAAAATAACTCTGTTAATGCAATAAATGTTGTTCAAAAAAAATTATTAGATGGTAAGGAAATTAATCAAAATGAAAATATCTTTACCGTTACTGGCTGTATATTCACTAAACAAGCTTATTTTTATGCAAAACAAGAATTTGAAAGATTAAGAAATAAATATTGGAACAACACACAATATTTAAACTCAAAACATGGAAAATATGAAACAGTTTGCTTTCATTCGGAAGACATCAGAGGTAGAAAAAAAGGTTTTCACAGAGATATCCTAAATGATGAACAGTATGATAAATTCATAATAGACTTAGATCAAATATTAAAAAAATGTAACTACAAAGTTATATCTATTAACATAAATTTAAAAGAATATATTTTGAATTCTCGTTATACTGAAAGTAATGTCTATAAGATTGCATTCAATTTTATTATAGAAAGATTTATATATAATATAGGTAATTATAACAAAGGAAGCATAATATTTGAAGCAAGAGGTAAAAAAGAAGATAAAAATCTTTTGGAACATATTAATCAAATTATAAATTTTCATGGTACTGAATTTATTTGTAGTAAAGAATTACAGCAAAAAATAAAGGGTGTTTATTTTAATAAAAAAAAGAATAAACGAGGACATCCTTATACTGGTTTGGAAATTGCAGACTTATCATCCTATCCTATTCATCGTTATGTTAAATTTGGAACTATAGGTAAAGATTTTATTACAATTCGTACTAAAATAGTTGGGTATCCTAACAGTTCTGGAAAAGGTTTAAAAATTTATCCAAAAAAATAGAAGCAGATTATGTATCTCCTTCTACCGACCACGAATGTGATCCCTAAAAAACTATATAAGCTTTTTACAACATTAATTATAACATATAATTATATTAATGTCAAAAATATTATATGTAAAATTTTGTTAAATATTACAAAAAAAACCTCGTACTGCAAATACGAGGCAAATACAGAAATAGACATTCAAATCTACCACGATAGGAAATCTTTTTTCTGCTCTTTAATTATAGCATAAAAAGACTTTCTTATCAATAAAATTTAAGAAAGGACGTGCTATAAAATGGGAAAAGAATTAGCATATTTAAGAAAATCAAGAGTTGATTTAGAATTAGAAAAAAATATGAGTATAGATACTCTAAAAAGACATAGAGAAATTATCAAACAAACCGCATTAAATTTAGGTGTCATTATAGATGATTGGTATGAGGAAGTTGTATCAGGTGAAACAATAGAAGCAAGACCAAAGATTCAAGAATTATTGAAAGAAGTTGAAGCAGGTAATGTTGATGAAGTATTTGTTGTAGATATAGATAGATTAGCTCGTGGTGATACAGCAGACCAAGGTAGGATATCTAAAGCATTTCAATTTTCTAATACAAAAATTGTAACACCTAATAAGATTTATGATCCTAATGATGAATTTGATGAAGACTTTTTTGAATTTGGACTTTTTATGTCCCGTAGAGAATACAAAATAATTAATAAACGTCTTACCAGAGGTCGTATTTCTTCAGTTAATGAGGGAAAATATATTGGCTCTATTTGTCCTTATGGATATACAAAAGAAAAATTAAAAAATCAAAAAGGTTTTAAACTTATACCATTAGAAGAAGAATCAAAAATCATAAAAATAATATTTCAGAAAGCTTGTGAAGGTATTGGTAGTCAAACTATAGCAAATTACCTTAATAAACTAGGTATTAAGCCACGTAAAAATAATGAATGGTCCTACTCTACTATAATTAGTATAATTCAAAATCCAGTATATTATGGTATGATTAAATGGAACTATAGAAAAACCGAAAAGAAAATGATTAATGGTATTGTATATAAAAGTAGACCTAAACATAATGATTATATATTAGTTCAGGGATTACATGAACCATTAATAACAAAAGAAATATATGATACTGCTAATAAAAATAGAATTACTAAAATAGGTAAATCAGTAAGAAATGATAAGGAAATACATAATCCATTAATGGGATTAATAAAATGTGGTATATGCGGTAGAACTATGCAAAGAAGAAATTATAGATCAGGTCATATAGATGGATTGATTTGCCCTCGTCCACATTGTCAAAATATAGGAAGTCATTTATTCTTAGTAGAAGAAAAAATAATTGATTCTTTGAAAAAAATATTAGTAGAATATAATTTAATAATTGAAAAATTTGGAAATAATAATATAATAGAAAGTACATATCAAGAAGATGCTATATTAATTATAGATAATCAAATTACAAAATTAAAAAAACAATTAAATAAAGCTTATGATTTGCTAGAACAAGAAATATATGATAATGCTACTTTTTTAGAAAGATCTAAAAATTTAAAAGAACAATTATTAAATTTAAAAAAGGAAAAAGAAAAATATTTAATAAAAAATCAAAAACAAAAAATCAATATGATAAAAGAAGCAATCCCAAATATACAAAATGTAATAAATACTTATAATACTAATATGTCTGCAAAAGACAGAAATGAATTATTAACTAGAATAATTGATTATATTGAATATATAAAAGTGAAAAAAGGAAAAGGACATGAAGATGAATTTACTTTAAAAATAAGGATAAAATTATACTGATAACGTGTGTGTACAAAAGAACTTGCACATATTGAAATGATTTCTACAATGGTTTATCAATTAATGAAAGATGCTACTATAGATGAGATTGAAGCTGCTGGACTTGATGCTCACTATGCAGAGCATAATAAAGCGTTATATCCAACTGATGCAAATGGAGTTCCATTTACTGTAACTTACTTTGCAACTACCGGTGATCCACTTGCAGATATAGCAGAAGATATGGCAGCTGAACAAAAGGCACGTGCTGTTTATGAAAATTTAATTGATTTAACTGATGATCCTGATGTTATTGGACCTCTTCTTTGGCTAAGACAACGTGAGGTAGTTCACTATAATAGATTTAAGGAATTATTTGATTTTTATCAAGAATCATTAAACCCTAAACAACAAAATATTGATAAAAATTTAATTTGTGATAACAATAATTCTAATAATAATATGATTCCAAACAATAATATGAATCCAAATACTAATAATCAAAATATAAATCCAAATAATAATTTTATGAATGGTATGGAGCAAAATTTTGATTCACTAAGTAATTTTTTTAATAATCTTAATCAAAAAATGTAGAAAATTCTACATTTTTTATTTTACTATTTTATTTTACTATATATGATTTTTTTATGGTAATAACCGGTCTTATTGGTAATATATCACTATCTATATTTTGACATAACCTTGCCTTATTAACATTATCATTTTTGCATATTAATACTGGTAGACTATTTTCGGTATAACTAGTTGCTGTATCACTTTCATATAACCATTCAAGGTTTGGAGTTTCTATTTCACTATTTAATCTTATATTTTTCTTATTTGTTAAACTAATAATATCATCTATATCTAATAATCTTATTTCTTCTATAGCACTATCTTCTGCTTCTAGGCTTTGTTGTAAATTATTATAATAATCTTCTTCTAAATATGTATCTATATTGTCCATACGTATCTTTCCTATATCTTTATCACTTAATATAGTTACTTTATCCTCATTACTATCTGATTTAAATATGACATGCCAACTACTATTATCATTTAATTTAATAGAATCACCTACATTATATTTTTGATAAGTTTCTGATATATCATCTACACTTGTATCATTATTTATTGTCTCTTCTGAATCATTTGATTTAGTGGTTTTATTTTGTTTTAACAATTTGTTACTTACTGTATAGATACTTAAAAATACTAAAACACATAGTAATACTACTATAATTACTAAATTTGTACTATTAGAATCTTTCATATATATCCTCTCCTATTATATAATAACACAAAAATAAAAAAATAGTAAATAATTACTATTTTAAAATTCACAATTTCCAGGTGTTCTTGGATATGGTATTACATCTCTTATATTTTCAACACCTGTTAAATAAATAAGTAATCTTTCAAAACCCATTCCAAATCCTGAGTGAACACATCCTCCAAATTTACGAAGATTAATATACCAATCAAGTTCTTCTTTATCCATTCCCATTTCATCCATACGTTTAATTAATTTCTCATAATCTTCTTCTCTTTGTGAACCACCCATAATTTCACCTGCACCTGGTACTTCTAAATCAACTGCTGCAACAGTTTCATTATCATCATTTAATTTCATGTAAAATGCTTTTATATCTTTTGGCCAATCTGTTATAAATACTGGTCCATCAAAATATTCAGTAATATATTTTTCATGCTCTTTTGCAATATCTTCTCCTTGAATAGGTTCAAATTCCCATTTTACATCTGCCTTTTGTAAAATATCTATTGTTTCTTTATGTGTAATTCTAGTAAATTTAGAATTTACTAATTTTTCTAATTTATTAATAAGTCCTTTTTCAACAAAACTATCTAAAAATTTCATTTCATCAGAACAATTATCTAATACATATTTTACAACATATTTTAGCATTTCTTCCATTATTTCCATATCACCTTCTAAATCACAAAAGGCAATTTCTGGTTCTATCATCCAAAATTCGTTTGCATGAACTTTGGTATTTGAGTTTTCAGCTCTAAAAGTTGGTCCAAATGTATAAGTTCTTTTATAAGCTAATGCAAAAGTTTCTGCTTCTAATTGTCCTGATACTGTTAATGATGCGTCTGTTTGAAACATGTCTTTATTATATTCAACTTTTTTATCCTTTATTGGTACTTTATCTAAATCAAAACAAGTTACATGAAACATTTCACCTGCACCTTCACAATCACTTGCGGTTATAATTGGTGCATGAAAATATACATAACCTCTATCTTGAAAATATTTATGTATTGCATATGCTGCTACACTTCTTACCCTAAATACTGCTTGAAATAAATTTGTTCTAGGACGTAAATAGGCTTGTTCTCTTAAAAATTCACGAGAATGTTTTTTTGGTTGTATTGGATAATCTTCAGGACAATCACCTAATAATTCAACTTTTCTTGCTTGAAGTTCAAACTTCTGATTTTCTTTTGGTGAAGCTACCACTAATCCTTTTACTCTAATAGCAGAACCTACATGATACTTTTGAATTTCATCAAACTCTTTTAATTTATTATCATATACAATTTGAATATGATTAAAACAAGTACCATCTGAAAAATCAATAAATCCAAATTCTTTTTGTTTACGATGATTTCTTATCCATCCCTCTATAATTATTTCACTATCCATATATTTATCTATTTCTTTATATAAATCTTTTGCATCTATTACCATAATTATTCCTCCTTTTTTATTATAACATTTATTTAATAATTAATTAATATTATATTATTATCTTTACACATGACTTGCTAAAACTTTTTTAATAGGTTCTTCTATTTTTTCCTTTATAGGAATAAATGTTGCTTTTCTATTAATAACTTTTAAAAACTTTAAACATTCTTTAGGTTTTAAAAATACACTCATTTCATTATATAATGGATGAAAAGCTAATTCTTTAGCAGATAATAACTCATCATCTATTATTACATTTACATTTTCTCTTTTATCATAAATCATATTAAATAATGAAACATTACCTGGTGTTGTATTAAGTAATTCTTTCATATCTTCACTACTTACAAATTCTAACTTTTTTGAATCAATTTGTTCTTTTAGTTCAGATAAGTTAATTTTCTTTTTAGCATCTGTAATAATTAAAAACTTTCTTTTTTCACCTTTTCGTTCTTGTACTAATAAGTTTTTACATATTATATAGTCATCACATAAATATTCACTAAATCTTTGATAATACTCACTTGATTCATCACAACCTAATACTAATTTATGCTTTATACACTTGTCATAATATATACCCTTTTTATCTAAATATTCACAAAATTTCTGAGCTATCATTAATTTTTTTAATCTCTTATACTCATCATATTTACCTGTTTCTAATAGGTATTCACTAACTTCTTTCATAATATCACCCTTTCAAAATAAAAGACTAGTCTCATACTCACATATACATAAGTATATATGGGACGAAACTAGTCTTCCGCGGTGCCACCCAATTTATTATAAACGAAATTATAATCACCTTAATCGATTCTATTAAATCTAGTATTTTCTAACGGGATACATAC
>CANQKU010000003.1 GCA_947624535.1 uncultured Bacilli bacterium | reverse complement strand
CCTATGACCCCCTGCTTGTAAGGCAGGTGCTCTAACCAACTGAGCTAATCGTCCATAGATAACAGTTGACAGTAACAAATATACCAGTTTATATAGTTTTTGTCAATACTCATTATGGATTTTTTTACATTTTTTTACTTTATTTATTTGATATTTTAGAAAATTTTTCTTTAATCCAGATATCTAACATTTTTTCAAGTGTTGAAAAGCCCTTAGGAGTTTCTACAATTTTAACTCTTTTTTTTCTATTAATTCGATAATCTATATCTTTAATACTTAATTTTACATGGAAGTCATTATTATCTATACTAATAATTTTAACTTTAATAGTTTCACCAATATTTACATAATCAGAGATATTTCTAACAAATCCTTCAGAAATTTCAGAAATATGTATCAATCCACTATAGTAATTATCTAAACTAACAAAAATTCCATATTTTTCTATTCCAGTGACACATCCCGTTACAATATTTCCAACTTGATACTTGTTTTTTACCATAGAAAACACCTTCTTGTATATATTATTATATCAAAATCTTAAAACTTATACAAGAATACCAAAATATATTTACAGATTTTTTATTACTAGTTATAATAGATATTGGTGATTATCATGAAAAAAAATAAGGACATTGAAGAAAAAATTATTGCAGTTATCAATCGTTTACAACCATTTTTAATTAATGATGGTGGTAATATTGAGTTTATAAAATATGAAGATAATATTGTTTATGTAAAATTATTAGGAGCTTGTGCTCATTGTAGTTTAATTGATATTACTTTAAAAGATGGAATAGAACAATTAATTATTAATGAAGTTCCAGAAGTTAAAGAAGTTGTCAATGTATCAGAGTAAATTTCTATAACCAATTTACTTTTTCTATTTGTTTAAAGTTATTTATAATAGTATAAATATTTTCAAGGTAGTCTTCATATTCTTCTACTCTTTTAATAATAGTTAGAATTTCTTCTTCACTAGTATTTCTATTAATAATATTATCGTATAGGTCAAAGTAGTATGTTGGAAATAATAATCTAGCATAAATTAACTGATAAGAAAATTGGTCTAGGGATAGTTTTTCGAAGAGTTTTTTAATTTCTACATAGTCGTAACAATTATTAAAAAATAAGTATTTTAAATATTCAGCAATATCTCTACTTCTATGATCTACTATTAAATTTAGAGGATTATTAAAATCTTCTTTTTTTATTCTCTTATGTGAAATTACTAAATTAATTTGACTTGGCTTTATTTGATTAAATGTATGATTGACATAGGAAATTGCATTTTCTGCCATTCCAATAAAATAATTGATACTACTTCGTAGTAATTTATATTCTACATCAATATGCATAAATTGATATTCTATGTAGTCAACTTTTTCACTCCATAAGAAATACCAGTTAGAACGATTCAAGGTTTCATAGAATTCTTTTGGTATTGTAACAGAAAATGGATGAATGATATTTTCTACTAAATTAGTGTTGTTAGTTGTTTTTTGAATTAAAATATAATAATGTTGATTAACTAATGTTGCTAATTTATTTTCTATATTAGGAATAATTTGATCAAACTTGTTATTACCTTGAATTAGTTTTTGAATTTCTACTAATTCTTTTTCATATCGTGTTAATGGTAAAAATAAATATTCTTGTTGTTTAATATGAAATTTGTATTTTCTGCTATTTTTATATAGGTGTTCAATTCTTATTTGATAGAAGTATTCAATTAAGTCTTTTATTTATACCACCTCTATGTTATTTTATGAGTTATTAATTTATTTTAAAACAAAAAGAGGAAACTATTTTCCTCTTCCACCACTTAACTTCATATCATTGTCTCCAATGTTAGAATTTAACATTGAATCTAAAGACTCACCCTTAGTAGCATATTGACTTAATAAATTATCTAAGTTTGTATCATCAATTGGTCTAATTGCAGTTGTTTGATTTGTATTTACATGACTACCATCCAGCATTTGCTCTAAATCCATAATATATTTCATCATTTCTCTAGTTTTTGTAGTAGTAGTAGCTGTAGCTTGTTGATATCTCATCTCTTCTTCTTGTTTTTTATTTAACTCATCTGCTAAAGCTTTATTACCTTGATCATAGTCATCAGCACGTTTAGACATAATTTCTAATACTTGTTCTAATCTTTCACGAGTTTTTAAATTATCCTCATCAGCTTGAGCTTTATTCTTTTGAGCTTCTCCTACTTTGTTATTTTGATTATTTAATTGTTCTTCTAATGAGCTCTTTGTTCTTAATACTTGTGTATATCTTTCTCTAACTTTTTCTAGTGCATCAGAAGTGAAATTATGTGTAGGCATACTTGCTGTAACTGTAGAGTTAAATTCATTAATACTTGGTCCGATATCATCCTGTACCATAGTCATTTGTCTTAACTGATCAATACCACTTTGTGTACGATCAATATCTGGTGCTTTCATAGGAATAACTGTACTAGCTTCAAACGTATCAGCAATTGGTGCTATATCTTCATTTTTATTATCTTCATCTAATTTAAAGTCATCTAGATGAGTTTCATTCAACTCTACTGGACTAATTGGACTAGCTTGATATTCATCATTTTTAATTTCTTGTTTTTTATCTTCAATTCCTAAAACTTGGTCAATTACTCCCTCAGGTTGTTCTTCTTTTCCTGAAATATTTAATGTAGGATCAACAATATTATCTCCTGCTAAACGATAACTACTGTTAGCATCAGCAACTGGTGCATTTTTATTTTCAGACACATCATTTAATGCTTCATCAACGATTGAAGTAATCTTATCACGATCTAGGTCATTCACATCATATAGTGTACTTTGGCGTAAATATTTTACCCATCTTGAAGCAGCATTCTTTATATTTTTAAACCATGTACTACTAATTTTAATTGGATGAAAGCCCTTAGAAGCTCTTTTAATTTTCTTTTCTTTAGCTAATATTAAAGTAATTTGTTTTCTTGCTTCTAAATTTCTTAATTTTTGTTCGAAAAGCTCTTCATTTTCTGTATCTATTGTTTTATAGAATTCATATTTCATTTCTTGTTTATCAATTCTTTGTAATTTATGACGTGTCCACCATCTATAACTAGCATATTTTCTATCAGCATTAGGAATGCTTGTTTTTTCCTTCATTAAAACACTTCTTGGAATAGCCTCTCTAATAACTCTATCTGTATTTCTATCTACAGGTTCAATTGTATCAGGGATTTTTTCTTCAAGTTCTTCTTCATCCATTATATCATTTTGAACTACTTCATTTGTATTTTCATTCATAATGAAACCTCCTTCTTTTTATTATTGATTTTCCCATTCTAGTCTTTTGCTAATTCACGTAAAACATCTTTAATTCTATTCCATTCACTCTCATCTTCTACGCCTAATAATCTTGGCTCACCTGTTTCACGACTTACGTTAGATACATACACAGTTATATTACCATTACCATCTTGTTCGTTTTTAGTATATACAACGTATTCTTTTTTGTTGTCTTTGAATTCGAAAGCAAAGATAACTTCAACTTCTTCTGTAGAGCCATCTTCTTCAACAATGGTCATGATTTTTCTCTCCATAATATCTTCTTCCTTATTCATTACATATATCCTCCCTTTACTATTCAATATATATCCATTTTAACATATTTACAAAATATTACAATAGTTATTTAATTTTTTTTAATAAAAAATATTTTGCCCCATACGCGCAGTAGTTTTTTATATACTCATCAAGACCCTTAATATCATTTACTTTCGTTGCTTTCTTATTAGTAGACTCATAATAACCTTTTAATCTTAATTTATCATAAGCATAGTCACCTAATATATAGTCATAGTCAAAAAAATAATCAGTTACAAGCTCCATAAACTCATCTTTTTGAAAACAATCACGTTCATCTTTTACTAATTCATACGTATTTGAATTTATTTCTATCTTTTTCATTTTTCACCATCCTAATTAAGTTTATCATATCATAAATCTTAACTAATGGGTAGTGAAAAAATAGGAGATGACTTTTCTAAAGCTGATAAATAATAATTAGGAATATTTCCTTGAATAACTTTAACAATTAAGGGTACGTCCATACTAATCTTAGCTGAATCTGTAAATTGAGGCATCGTAATTCGTTCTTCAACTTCTACTTGAATAGATACTTCTAAAAAGACATTATTAATTCCATATGACTCTACTTTTGTTTTTAAATTTGTGATAACATCTCCAATGAAGTTTAATTTTATTGGAAAAACTGGCCCATTATTAGCAATAATAGAATTAGAAAATAAAGCTCCCATTGGTAATTCACAAACTACCCCACTTTTAATCTCTTTAAATTTCATCCCCCTAAAAGTATTAGCTAAATCTAAGTTTTTAATATTGCCATTTTCTAATTCTACTAATCTAGTTTGGATCCTAGTAGTCGCATCTTGTAATAAATAATTAACTTCTTTTGATTTAAAGTCAATCATTTGAACTTCACCATTAGAATTTGTAACAGTTGTAAAAATATCATCATTAATACCTTTTAAAAAGTCTTGATTTAATGAAGAGTTAATAACATAAACTCCAAATCTTTTAGCTTCTACTTTAGAATAACGTAGAAGAATTGGATTTACTTTCTTACCTAGTAAATATACTAAAAGACAAGAAGTTGTGATAGCTAATATAAAACACCATAAGATAATTTTGGATCTTTTCATATAAATAGAATATGCGATAAAAAAAAGAAGTAGTAATTAATCTAGCTCCTTTAATATTTTTTCTAAGTGTTCACACCTTTTTGTATCCATTGGTAAAACGTCTTCTAATGGATATTTAATATTTAACTTTTTATATTTTTCTTTAGCTAATGTTTGATATGGAAGTAATTCGACTTTTAAAATATTTTTTAATGGCTTAATAAAATTTTTTAATTCTAATACAAACTCTTCAGTATCATTGATATTTGGAACTATAACTGTTCTAAGCCACATCTTCTTTTCTTTTTTTTGACATGAATATAGAAATTTTAAAAAGTTTTCGAATGAGCCATTAGTTAATTGTTCATATTGCTTTTTTCTAGGGGATTTTATATCTAGGATGATTAAGTCAGCATAATCTAAAATTTCTTCATAGGAAGTAGCTTGTCCTGCAGTATCAATAGCTGTATGGATATTATTTTTCTTACATAGTTTTAAACATTCTAATAGAAATTCTTTTTGAACTAGGGGTTCACCTCCAGAAAAAGTGACGCCCCCAGTTTGACCAAAATAGTTTTCATAACGTTTTATTTTTTCAACTAGTTCTATCGGGGTTAATTCTACATTATAGTCTTTATTATTCCATGTTTCTGGGTTATGGCAGTAACAGCATCTTAAGGGGCAACCTTGTAAAAATACTACAAAGCGAATACCAGGTCCATCTACTAATCCCATTGTTTCAATGGAATTTATTTTTCCCTTTAGATTAGATTTTGTCATGGAAAGTCCTACTTATTACTTCTAATTGTTGTTCACGACTTAATCGGTTAAAATGTACAGCATAGCCACTAATACGAATCGTCAAAGTTGGATATTTTTCAGGATTATCCATCGCATCTATTAAAGTTTCTCTATTTAAAACATTTACATTTAAGTGTTGTGCGCCTTGTTTAAAATATCCATCTAATAATGAAACTAAATTAGTAATGCGTTCAGCGTCATTATGACCCAAGGCATTTGGAGTAATTGAAAAAGTATTAGAAACACCATCTTCACATACGTCTTTATAAGGAATTTTAGCAACTGAGTTTAGGGATGCTAAAGCTCCATTTTCATCTCTTCCATGCATAGGATTAGCCCCAGGTGCAAAAAAAATTGATTTTTCTCTTCCATCAGGAGTTGCACCTGTTTTTTTACCATATACTACATTAGAAGTAATAGTAAGTATTGATAAGGTGTGTTTAGCCCCTTTATAAAGAGGATGTTTTCTTAGTTTAGCAATAAATGTTTTAACTAAATTGATACCAATTTCATCTACTCTATCATCATCATTTCCGTATTTTGGAAAATCTCCTTCTATATTAAATCCAGTTGTAATACCATCTTTATTTCTAATTGGTGATACGTTAGCATATTTAATAGCTGATAAAGAGTCAACTACTACTGAAAAACCTGCGACTCCAAAAGCCATCAAATGATTGACATTAGTGTCATGCAAGGCCATTTGACCTGCTTCATAGGCATATTTATCATGCATATAATGAATAATATTCATAGCATCTACATAAGTCTTAGCAACTTTTTCTAAAACTTTATCATAACTTTTTAAAACCTTATCGTATGATAAAACTTCATCAGTCATCTTTTCAATACCATCAACAATTACTCCACCTTTAACTTCATCAACACCACCGTTAATTGCATATAAAAGTGCTTTAGCTAAGTTGCATCTAGCTCCAAAAAATTGCATATCTTTACCAATTCTCATAGCCGAAACACAACAAGCTATACCATAGTCATCACCATATAATGGTCTCATTACATCATCATTTTCATATTGAATAGAGTCTGTTTTAATAGAGATATAAGCACAATATTTTTTAAAGTTAAGTGGTAGTTTATTAGACCAAAGTACAGTTAGGTTAGGTTCAGGTGATGAGCCTAAATTAATTAAAGTATGTAAATATCTAAAAGAGTTTTTAGTAACAAGCGCTACTTCTTCATTAGTAATTCCACCAATTGACTCAGTAACCCAAGTTGGATCTCCAGCAAATAATTCATTATATTCAGGGGTACGTAAATGTCTAACTAAACGAAGTTTAATAATAAATTGATCAATTAATTCTTGGGCTTGTTTTTCAGTTAGAGTTTTCTCTTTTAAATCTCTTTCTATATAAATATCTAAAAAAGTAGAAGTTCTACCTAAACTCATAGCAGCTCCATTATTTTCTTTGATGGCAGCTAAATATCCAAAGTATAGCCACTGAATTGCTTCTTTTGAATTATTAGCAGGTTTAGAAATATCAAATCCATAAGAGTTAGCCATTTTCTTAATCTCATCTAAGGCTTTTATCTGCATACTTACTTCTTCTCTAAGTCTAATTATATCATCATTTATTTCTTCTTTTTCTAACTCTTTTAAATCTTTTTTCTTATCTTCAACTAAAAAGTCAATTCCATAAAGTGCTATACGACGATAATCTCCAATAATTCTTCCTCTACCATAAGCATCAGGAAGACCTGTTAATAAAGCGGCATGTCTAGCTTTTCTAATATCTTCTGTATAAGCATCAAAAACACCATCATTATGAGTTTTTCTATAACTTTTAAATTGTTCTTCTACCTTACTATCCCATTCATATCCATATGCAGAAAGTGACTCTTTTACCATTCTAGTTCCTCCATATGGATTAATCATACGTTTTAAGGCAGCATCAGTTTGAAGCCCAAAGATAACTTCATTTTCTTTATCAATATAACCTGGTTTAAACGTATTAATACCTGATACTGTTTTAGTATCCACATCTAAAATTCCTTTTTCTAACTCCTCTTTAATAAGACTTTTACACTTATCCCACACTTTTATAGTCTTATCAGTAGGTCCCTCTAAAAATTTATCATCACCCTCATATAAGGTATAATTATTTTTAATAAAGTCAGAAACATCAATCCTCTTTTTCCATGTTTCTCCTTTAAAATTTCTATAACTGTCCATATCTATACCTTCTTTCTACAATTTTCTTATCATTTATAGTATAACATAAAAAAAGAGTAAGAAAATATCTTTTACTCAAATTATTTATAATGATTACCATTATTTACTAAAATTACGTCCTCTCCAATTTTGGTAATATCTTTCCATAAAACAATGGTTTCAGTATCTTTAGAAAAAGATAAAAACTTTTTATTATTTTCAATAACTAATGACTCGATAGCACCCATTTCATTTACATTAACGTCAATTATACTTCCTACATTTTTACCATCTAAGACATTAACTATATTTTTACTTTGTAAGTCAGAAAGTCTCACACTAATCACCTAATAAATTATATGTATTTTAACCCAATACTTTCTTTAAAGAATTAATTGCTCCTTTTTCTAATCTAGAAACTTGGGCTTGGCTAATAGCTAATTCTTCTGCTATTTCCATTTGGGTTTTTCCAACTACAAATCGCTCATCTAAAATAAATTGTTCTCTTTCACTTAGATTGTTAATGGCTTCATTTAAAGCTAGTTTGATTTCTAACTCTTTACTATTACTTTTTTTATCTTCTATTTGATCACATAAATAAATGGTATCTCCTCCATCATTATATATTGCTTCAAACATACTGACAGGTTCTTTTAGTGAGTCAAGTGCATGAACAATATCAAAAACAGTTACTTCTAACTCTTTAGCAATATCTTCAACAGCAGGTTCCACACCATGTTTTGAAACATAATCTTCCTTATATTTTAATGTTTTATAAGCAATATCTTTTAGTGATCTACTAACTCTAATACTATTATTATCACGTAAATATCTTCTAACTTCTCCTAAAATCATAGGTACTGCATAAGTAGAAAATCTTACCTCATGTGATAAGTCAAAATTATCAATTGCTTTCAAAAGACCAATACAGCCTACTTGAAATAAGTCATCCATATTATCACAACGAGAAGAAAAACGTTTAATAATACTTAAGACTAATTTTAAATTGCCATTTACTAACTCATCTCTTGCGTCTAAATCACCTTCCTTAATTTTTTTAAATAAGTCAGTCATTTCATTATTAGTTAAAACTTTAATATTTGCTGTGTTCACACCACTAATCTCAACTTTGTGGCGTGCCATAAAAAAATCTCCTCCTCACCCTTGTTATGGGAGAAAAGAAGAAATTTTATTCAAAAATTAATTTTTACTATATATTTTAATACACCACTTTTTCCACGATGCATATATAACACCTACATTTTGACCCTTTAAAAGATGTTCCATATCACTATATAAATTACTTCTAAGAAATAAATGATTACCAAATCCTGTATAAATATGTTTAAACTCACTTGGGATATTTCTAACATACCCAAGGCCAATTTGTAACTTTTCTAGCCAGGGAATAATTTTATAAAGTTCAGAGATATCGAAATCTCCATAAATAATATTTGTTTTATAAAAGCATAATTTATTATCAAGTTTTACAACTAGCTCAATTTCTCCAGGAGATCCCAGCAAGAGAAAATGCTACTACACATTCATATTTAATATTTTCTATTATCTTTTTAGTTAAAGAAGTAAATGAAACCTCTTCACTTTTTTCTTCTTTATTTAGCATATTATCACGTATCCATTAGCTATATTTTTATTCTAAATTTAATTTATATCTTTTAACAAGCAGTTGGGCCACTACAAACATTACCATTATTCATCTTTTGAATAGCACTCTTATAAATCTTTTTTAACTCTTTTTGTTGTTTTTTATCTAATTTTTTATAAGGATCAGTTTGAGAAGCCACAGATGAAGTATGAATTTCTTCTATTTTACCATTATTTACAAATACAACAGTTGGAAAATATAAACGTTTAATCTTAGAATCATTTAGGCCTTCATAAGTATCAGCTTTTTCTCCTAATAAATCTAAAATTTCATAATAGTCATCAGTTCCCTCTTTAGCTGTAATAACTTCATTATTTTTTAGAATTTTTTCATCACGAATTGCTAAAGCATTATAGTAATATAATGTATTTATATTTTCTTCTTTTAAAGTCTCAAGTAAAACTTCTATGATACTTCTACACCATGGACATTGAGGATATCCAAAATAGATAATGCCTGTTTGTTTTTTTAATATCTTAATAGCTTCTTTTGAAGTAATATATTTAACACCATTTTGTAGAGGTATTTCTAAAGATATATATTTTTTATTAGCATTAGTATTTTTAATATCATTATATTTTTCATATTCTTGTTTAAATCTTTTTTCATCATTACTAACTTTATTATTTTTTACAGTAAATATAGATAATATAACAATTATAACTATAAGTACTATAATAAGTATTTTAATTAATTTATTTTTCATACTTTTCACATCCTTAGTGTAATTGTAAATGCATCTAAACTATTGTGTCAAGAGCTAAATAAGTTTGGAAAACTCATTAGGTAGTGGTGAATTTAAGATAAGTTCTTTTTTTAAGATGGGATGAAATATAACTAATTTTGTAGCATGTAGATAAAGTCTTGTATCAGTTGAAGTTATTTTTCCATACTTTTTATCTCCTACTATTTGGTGATTAATATAAGAAAACTGAACACGTATTTGATTTTTTCTACCAGTTTCTATATTAATATCTACTAAAGAGTATTTTTTATTTTCTTTTATTACTTTATAATTAGTGATTGCTTGTTTCCCATTTTTATTATTACTAACATATACCATATTAGTTTTTGACTCACAAAGATAATTAATTAAAGTTCCCTCATTTTTAGGTAAATGCCCTTCTATAATAGCTTGATAAGCACGTATCTTTACTAGTTTAGACCAATTATCTTGAAATATTTTTTTAACATTATAATCTTTAGCAAATAAAACTACTCCACTGGTATCACGATCTAAGCGATGAACAATAAATACTTTACTATTTTTATGTTTCTTTTTTAAATAGGTACTAACATAGTGATATAGTGTCTTTTCTTTTTCTTTAGTGGTCGCTATAGTTAAAAGACTAGCTGGTTTATTTACAACAATAATATAGTCATCTTCATAAATAATATCTAAAAGCTTATCTTTTTTAGGAGAAATTGTTACTTCCATAGAGGGATAAAGTTTAAAATTATATTGAGTAATTTTTTTATTATTAACAAAAATACTACCCTCTGTTAATAGTTTTTTTATTTTTTTCCTAGGAAGTTGTAACTCATTTAATAAATAGGAAAATAACTCAATCTCACTTTGGACAATTTGTTTCATTTTGATTTTTCCTTCTTTGTGAATTTTAACTGTTTTTGACAGTCACATAGAGCTTCAAAACTATCAAGTAAACTCTCATAGTCAAGTTTATCCATACTATATATTCCCTTATAAGAATTTAGGCATTGTAATTTTTTATCTACATAGTTTAATAAATTATCATCTTTATATGGAATTGAAGCCATAAGTGAGAAAATATCAGTAGGACTTTTAATAATTTTTTCTATAAATATACTTTTACCTATAATATCCATTAAGACATTAGCTAGTTGCGTTTCAAATAGATATCTACTTTCTTTTTCACCAATACAATCTTCATAAAAATTTACATTACTCCAAGTTTTTTGAGTAAGCATCTCAGTAATTCCTTGATATATTCTACTGTGCATATCAATATCTAAATTTCTTAATACTAGGTTATTATTTTTTGTTTCATATTCGATAAAAAACTGAGTAATCGCACAAGTAAAGTCGTATTCTTTATGCAAGTCATCTTCTTCATTAATAATTATTCCTGTTTTATCACTATTTTTTAAAATATGAAAATGACTAAAATTACTAATATAGTTTAAATCTAGATTGGATGAAGTTAGACCAAACTGAATAATATCAATATATTTCATAATATCTAAAAAATAAGCTTCATCTATATCAGTAAACTTACTCAAACTAGGAATATAATTTGAAATAATTTCTATAACAAAAGAAGTATCCACTCCTTTTACTACTTCATTTTTTTGATATATTTCTTGCAATGTAGTATAAATATTTTCCATGGAAGTCACCTATCGCATAGTATAGCAAAAAATTCTTAGAAAGTCTAGACATTTAAGGTATCATCATATATAATAAACAAGAAGTTATGGGGGATTTAGATGATAAATTTATTAGATATTATTAAGAAAAAAATTAATAGATATATTAATAAGTCAGTTCAAGATGAAATTAGAGAAATTGTTCAAGAAGAAAAAGAAAAGTTTGAGAAGCAAAAAGAGTCTGAAGTAATAGAAGATAACAAGCCAGATAAAACTATTGAACAAGTTCATATTAGTAATATTAATACTCAGTTAATTAATGAGTTAGTAGAATATGATATTGTTTTAGTTAAAATGAACAAAGAAGAAATTCAAAGACAAAATATTAATACAACACATCAAAAAAGACCTTTTTTAATTGATAAAAAATTAGATGATAGTAAAAAAGTTAATGGTTACTACTTTACAAGTAATATTCAAAATAAAGTGTATCAATCTCAAAAATATAAGGGATTAAAAATAGTTCTTAATAAAGAGCTTTATAAATTACAGAAAAATTCTCTTATTTCATTAAATCAAAGTATTCAACTACCTTATGAAAATATTATTCATAAAATTGATCATTTGTTGCCAAGGGATTTAAATAGGTTAAAAAAATATCGAAGTCTTCTATTAAACTGTCCAGTTATTTCAACTAGTGATAACAAGTTAGTAGAAATTAGTGATATTATTTCTAAGGATGATAAAACTTATCTAATTTATCAACTTGATCATAATAATTGTTATGGATATCGGATTTTAAAATCTAGCAAGTCTATCGATAACTCAATGGATTTTAATTACGTTACTTTTGATAATAGTTCTTATTTTGTAGATTTTAATGAAGCCAAAAGTTTTTCTTTGAAACAACCTATTTGTATAGTTCAAAGATGGAATGATGAGATAGTAGAAGAAATTAGGAAGAATAAGAAAAATCTACATTATAAGGAAAAGCAAAATAAAAAGAAGTCATTATCTTCACATAGGTAGTGACTTCTTTTTTAGTAATTGTTTTACTTGATTATATAAAGTTTGATCAGCTTCTCCTTTTTTTATGTCTTCTTTTTTAAATTTAATAGCTTCACCAAACTGAATTTTAATTTTTTTACCAATTTTATATTCACCACTAATACCAAATGGAATAATAGGACAGTCAGCTTTTATTGATAGCATTGGTGTTCCTGATTTAAATGGTTGTAAGGTACCATCTTTACTTCTAGTGCCCTCTGGAAATATACCTAATATTTCACTATTTTTAAGTATACCTAATGATTTATGAATTGCTTCTAAATCTATTTTGTCTCGTTTAATTGAAATAGCTCCTAACTTATGCATTAAGTAATTTCCTAACTTAGTTTTAAATAATTCATCTTTGGCAATAAAGTGAATTTCTTTTTTAGTAGTTGTGGCAACTAGTGGAATATCTAAAATAGATTGATGATTTCCAGCTAAAATGAAGGGTCCTTCTTTAGGAAGGTTTTCAACTCCTACTACTTGAGGTCTAAATGTTACTTTCATAAGTGGTGAAAGTATACTTCGTACAACTTTAAATGTGTTTTTTGAATAATTTTTGTTCATATATGTCTCCTAATTTAATTTTTGTACTACTATAAATATTTTACTACACCTACTAACGCTATGACTTTACTTCATTTCTTTCTTCAATTAGCATAGCTCTTAACATACTTGGTTTATCTGGATATTTTTTCCCAGCACCTAGGCCAACTTTTTTAATAACATATTGTTCTTTTAACTCTTTTTTGGGTTTTAAAGCCGCTACTATAGCTGCTCCTGTTGGGGTTATAAGTTCTCCGTCATGATTAGTTATTTTTATTGTAATATCATAACTAGATACAATATTTAAAACAGCAGGTACTGGCACTGGCAACATTCCATGAGCGCATCTAACAAAGCCACTTCCCTCATATAATGGTGATATGTATATATCTTTTATATCTAAGTCAACAATACAAAATGCAGCACTAACTATATCAATAATAGAATCGATGGCACCTACTTCATGAAAGTGAACTTCACTGATATCTTTTCCATGAGCTTTAGCTTCTGCTTCAGCAACAATCATAAAAATTTTTTTAGCTAAATCTTTAACTGGATTAGAAGAAAGCTTATCAATTATTTTAAAGATATCATCTAAATTTCTATGAACATGTTCATGCTCATGTCTTTTATGAGGTGGTAGTTCATGTGGTAATTTATGATGATGATCATGTAAATGTGGAGGTGCAATAACTACGTCAAAATCTTTACACTCTATACCACCTTTTAAAACTTTAGATATCTTTATTTCATACTCTTCTTCAATTCCTAATTCTTTTAAAGTTTTTACTAATTTTTCTTCATTAGCACCTAAGTCTAATAAAGCCGCAACAGTCATATCGCCACTAATACCAGAATAGCATTCTAAATATAAATCTTTTTTTGGCATGAAATATCCTCCTCGTATATATTTTTACTACACTTTAATTTTAACAAGATATTATAAATTTTAGCAAGGCTTTTTGACTTAATAATTTCAAAATCATATTTAAAAAAAGAGAGTCTTGGCTCTCTTAAAGTAGTGAAATGGATATTTAGCTATTTATTTCATATAAATACTTATCATTCAAATAAAATTTTTAATACTTTATCTTCTATATCAAAATTTACTTAATAAATCAATTAATCTTGTATTTTTATAAATACTTTCTCTTCCGACTTTTTCAAATTCAAGTAATCCAGCATCTACTAAACTATTTAAATATGTAGTAGCAGTTTGTCTTGTCACATTACATCTATTTTCAATATAATTTATTCTAGTATAGACTTCAAAGAATAAAGAATCTAATAATTCATCAGAATATATTTTAGGTAATTTTTTTATAAATTCTTCCTTATAAGATATCATTTCGTTTTGAATTTGTTTAATTAATTCAATTGTATTTTTAGATGTTTCTTCAATTCCTTTTAATATATATATAATCCAATCTTCATAGTTATTATTTTCCCTAAATTCAGTAAATAATTTATAATATTTTTCTTTATTTTTATTAATATAATTACTTAGATAAAGAATTGGACTATCTAAAAGATTATTTAATACTAAATATAAAACATTTAATATTCTACCAGTTCTACCATTTCCATCGTAAAATGGATGGATAGTTTCAAATTGATAATGAATTAAAGTCATTTTTATTAGTGGATCTACACAATCATCATTTTCATTAATATAATCTTCAAGATTTTTAAGTAAATCTCTAATCTCTTTTTCATCTTGTGGTGGAACATAAATTACTTCTAAAGTTTTACCATTAATTAATTTAGTACCAGGATTTTTTCTTATCCCAGCTTTATTGTGTTCAATCATTCCTTGTAGTTCTACTAAAACATTAGTTGAAATAAATCCTTTTTCTTTTATAATTTCATACCCACGCCAAATTGCGCTTCTATAGTCAACAACTTCTTTAGCAGCTTCATCTTTAAATCCACTTTCTGTTAATACTTTATAAATACTATCATGTGTAGTCACAATATTTTCTATTGCACTACTATCTTTCGCTTCGTTAATAGTAATAGCATTAATCAAAATATGTTGATTTGGAATTGAATTAGCAAAACCTTTTAATTCAGCAAGTGACCTTGAAGCTTCATTTAATGCTTCAAGTATTCTTGGTGTTTTTAAGTCATAATCTTTAAATGGTAATAGCTTCATAGTTAGTCATCTCCTTGTATATAATATTACATTATTTTTTTAACATATACAAGGAATATGTTAAAATTTTTATGTTTTTTTAACATATTTTAAAATTGTGTTAAATTTTTTTCAATAGAACACTTTCTCAATTGTTTTAATGACTTTATTCTACTATTTATTACCTAAATTAAATTTTACTTGAAGCATTACCTAATCAATTTATATCTTCTTTACTAGGTCCTTCAATTAACTTTCCATCTAAGTCAAACCTAGAGCCATGACAAGGGCAATCCCAAGTTAATTCTTCTTGATTAAATAATAAATTACATTTTAAATGAGGACATTTTCTTCTTACTTTGTGGACTTTTCCATTCTCATCTTCATATACATTATATTTAACTCCGTCTTCTTCTGTAACCTTAATATTTTTTCCATAAAATGGTGCGGCTATATAAGGATGAATATATGCTAAAGCATCAACAATAGAATTTAAAATAGATCCTGCGCTAACTCTATTAGGATTTACTAGCGAAGCATATACATTTTTCTTATTTTGTAACAAATCAGCAATTATTTTAGATCCTAAAACTCCATTAGTCATTCCCCAAGCATTATAACCTGTTGAAATATATAAATTCTTCTCAATCTCTCCAATAACAGGCAAATAATCATTAGTTATTAAATCCTGATTTACCCAACTATACTCAGGCATCTTTTTAAAAAAATGATAAAAATCATCTCTACTTTTACAATAATTTTTCTCTATATCCAACTTATTAGTCAACCTATGAGAATTAGATACATATATAATATAATCCTTATAAAATCTAATTGAACATAAATTTTTATCCACATTAATAGCATTAAAATTTTCATTATGAGAATATTTTGCAGCATTTACATATTCTCTTTTTATATAATTTTTAAATGGCAAAAAATATGGCTTTATAAAAAATGGATAATGATTAGTTACTACTACCTTTTTAGCATTTATCACACCATTTTTAGTTTTCAATAAATAATAATTATCTTGCCTCTTTATTCCCTCTACCATTAAATTATCATAAATTGTAACTTTCTTAGCAACTATCTTAGTAATTTGCTGCATATATTTAACAGGATTAAAAGTATAATTACCTTCTACATAAAAAGCTTTCTTTACAGGAATTGGTATTTCTAAATTCTTAGCAGTCTTACATTTACAGCCAAAACAAGTCAATAATTCTTTTTCTCTTTGAAGAATTTTTAGATTTTCTTCTTCCATAGAAAATAAATATGAATTAGATTTTTCTAAGTCACAAGAGATATTATTTTCTACAATAATTTTTTTCATAAGTGAGATTGCATAAGCTTGGGATTCGAAATATAGCTTACTTATGTCATAGCCAAAATTTTTTTCTAGTTTTTGATAAATATCTTGTTGTACAAAACTTAGTTTAGCAGTTGACTTACTTGTTGTATTATCTAAGGCATTTGATTTTTCTATTAAAACAATTCGTTTTTTAGTATCTTTTAAAAAATAGGCTAAACTTAATCCTGTAATACCTGCACCTACTATAGCTATATCAAAGTTATTTTGAGTCATTTGATTATTGTTTTTTAACGCTGTTTTAACTTTCCAAATAGAGTGTTTTTTCATATTTTATCACCTATTATTAGTATGGAAAAAAATAACTTAAATATAATAAAAAGCCACCTAATAAGTGACTTTTTCATAACTTTCTAAAAATGCTACATAGGCTAAATAAGCACTATATAAATCGTATTTACTAATAACCTCATAAGGAGAGTGCATAGAAATAACTGGTACACCACAGTCAATAACATCCATACCCTTATTAGCTAAAATATAAGCAATTGTTCCTCCTCCACCAATGTCTACTTTACCAAGTTCAGATACTTGATATTTTATATTTCTATTTTCAAAAATTCCTCTTACATACGCTACAAACTCAGCATTAGCATCACTTGCACCAGATTTTCCTCTAGAACCTGTGTATTTATTTAATTCTACTCCATAACCAATATATGAAGAATTATTTACCTCAGAAACATCTTGATAATTTGGATCAATTCCAGCACCCACATCGGCTGATAGCATTTTTGAATTTGAATAAACTTTAGCTAGAGCACTTGGAACGTTTAAAGACATTTTATCTAAAAGCTTGTGCATAAAGCAATCAAACATATCAGACTGCATTCCTGTATTTCCATAACTACCAATTTCTTCTTTATCAGCAAAAATTGCTACACTAGTCATTTTTTCAACCTTAGCATTAATAATTGCTTCTAATAAAGCATAGGCACATACTCTATCATCTTGACCATAGGAAGCTACCATACTACGATCAAGCCCCAAATCCCTAGGTTGGAAAGCAGGTACAATTTCAATTTCTGAACTACAAAAGTCAATCTCATCTATTCCATATTTTTCATTTAATATTTTTAAAATATTTTCCTTAACTGAGTCAGTCTCTTCATTTGGAATACTACCTACTAATAAATTTAAACTTTCTCCATCAATTGCCTCACCAATTTTTTTCTCATATTGTCTTTGAGCTAAATGAGGTAAAATATCAGTAATTGTAAAAATTGGATCTTGTAAATCTTCACCAATATTAATCTCAATTTTCTCTTTATTTGGCTTTACTATAACACCATGCATAGCAAGAGGAATTGTAGTCCATTGATATTTTTTAATTCCCCCATAATAATGAGTCTTAGCTAAAGCTAATTTAGCATCTTCATAAATAGGATTTGGCTTTAAATCTAATCTTGGTGAGTCAATATGAGCACCTATTATATTAACCCCATCTAATATAGAATTACTACCAATAACAGCAGCAAAAACACTTTTACCACGATTATTAAAATATACTTTATCGCCAACATTTAACATAGATACTTCATCTATATCTTTAAATCCATTTTGACTTAACTTTTCAATAATTTTTTTACTAGCTTCTCTTTCTGTTTTAACTTCTTTTAAAAACTGAATATAACTATCTCCAAATGCAAATATTTCTACTCGCTTACTCTCATCTAAATTTTTCCAGCCACATTCTTTTTTATTCATAATATCCCTCCTATTAATATATTATCTAAAATTTACAAAATTATAAATTTATTTTAACTTTATTTTTCTGACATATGCCCCATCAGATAAAATCTCTGTACTACTACTATAATCAGTTTTAGAAATATTGCCAATTTCTTTTAAAGTATTTCTATCCATACTTTTCGTAAAAATCTCAATGCGTCTTATTTGATTATTATATTTTTCTTGCATAACAGCATAACTTGCATCTTTTAAAAATATTCTTCTAGCCTCACTTTCTTGTAACATCATTAACTTATTATTAGAATTAGGATTTTTATAATAAGTATCTTTACAATAATCTAGAAAAACATTAGAATTAACCTCACCATCAGTTAGTAATTCCCAGTTAAAAGAATCTAAGTATGTTTTACCATTTACTAAATAATATTCTTGATTTGGATTATCACAATAAATATGAGCATCACTATTAATACTAGTTTCTATATCTTTAATAAAACTAATTTGATCTGCTAATTGTAATAATAAATTCAAACGAAATGTTCCAAAATTTTTACCAAAGTTATGAAGAGAGAAATCATCATAGTCTAACCCAATTATTTTACTATCATTAACATTTTCAAAGACATGACCAAATTGTTTTTCATGATTTATTGAATATGAAAAATCAATTGTCTTTTTATCATCATTTGTCTGCATTTCAAAAAATAATTTTTTAAATTTAGGATCATTCGAATAATAATATAACTTTTTTCCTAACTCATCAACATTTATTTTGTCAATTCCTCTTTGATATAGTAATGGTAGTAAAATATGAATTAGTTGTTGTTTGTTAAGCTGCATAAATATCTCCTCCTTATTTATTATAAGTTTTTTCTTCATACTAAGTCAAATATTATATTTCATTTTACTTAATTATCATAAATTAAAATGTAATATTGATACTATAAGAAAGAAGGTTTTTTTGTGGAAAATATATCGTTAGGACAAATTGCTGGAATTATTACATTTTTAGGTGTTTTAATTGGAGGTATTACTGGCTTAATAACTTTTTCTAAATCATTTATATCAAAGATATTAAAGCCTATTGATCAAAAGATTGACCATTTAGAAACCGTATCCGTAAATAGTCGTAATAATATTGAATTAGAATTAATTAAAATTATTTTAGTAAATTTTATAAATGATATAGAACACAATAATTATGTATCTGATATCCAGAAAAAAAGTGCCTATGAACTATATGATCGTTACCAGTCACTGGGTGGAAATTCATATATTCACGACTGTTGGGAAAAATTAATCAAAGAAGGAAAAATATAATAACGAGCTAATTTTAACCCGTTATTTTTATTTATAAAACTTTTTTAAAATTACTAGCAGCTACCCCACAAACTGGACATACAAAATCTTTTGGAAGTGGGCCTTTATGAACGTATCCACAAATTTCACAAACCCACTGTTCTTCATCTGTTTTAGTTTGTTTTTCTTCAATATATGTAGGGGCATTTTTAGGTGATTTTCCCTTAACTACTTCCTGGTAATACTTATAAGTCATTGGTGTATCTTCACCTAATTTATGACAAGTTTTAACCCTAGCTAAGATAATATCATGACTTGAAGCATCAGTTATACTTACAACATCACAAATTAAATAGCCACACATATCCTTATTTACAACTGGTAAATTATCTATCTCTTCAAAAGAGATTTCCTTAAATTTATCATAATCTTTAGAAGACTTAAATCCAAAAGTAGAAATTAGCTCTTTACTACACTCTTCTGAGATTATTGATACAGAAAAACGTTTAGTCTTCTTTATTACTTGATTAGTATAATTATTCTTATTTAAACAAATAGATACCATAATATCATTACTAGTTACTTGGGTTAATGTATTAATTACACAACCTACATTTTTATCATCCTTAGTAGTAACAATATACATTCCATAACTAATATCTTTTAATAATTGTTTATCCATATAAGTCAACTCACTTCTATTAATTATTTTTATCAATCATAGACTCTAGCCAATTTTTATTAGGTGGAATATTTAATAGTGTTGTAATAGTACTTGCTAAATTAGCTAGGCCAAATTCTTTATTTTTTAGTTTTATATCATCTATATTTTTTCCATAAATAATAAATGGTACCTTGTTTATGGTATGAGAAGTTTTGGCATCTTTAGAATTAGTAGTTAACTCATACATTTCTTCGGCATTACCATGATCAGCAACTACAATTAAAATTCCATTAACTTGATCAACAGCATCCATAATCCTTTTTAAATTTTGGTCGACTGCTTCAATAGCCTTAATTGTTTGAGGATAATTTCCTGTATGCCCTACCATATCACCATTAGGAAAATTAATTCGTAAAAAATCATATTTTTTCGATAAAATAGCATCTACAAATTTATCAGTAATTTCAAAAGATTTCATTTTAGGTTGTTGATCAAATGGTAATTTAGAACTTTCAACTTCCTCATAGACTTCTAAATCTTCTGAAAATTTTTCAATTCTATTGCCATTCCAAAAATAAGTAACATGTCCAAATTTTTGAGTTTCACTTATTGCATATTCTCTAATATTATATTTGTTTAACTCTTCAGTTAAAGTATTTTCTATTTTTGGTGGCTCTGTCAAATAATTTTTTGGTATTTTTAAATCAGCATCATATTGTAACATTCCAGCAAAAAATACTTTAGGATGACGGACTCTATCAAAATATGGAAAATCATCTAAGTCAAAACATTTAGATAATTCGATTGATCTATCTCCTCTAAAATTAAATAAAATAACACTATCTCCATCTACAATTTCACCCACAGGTTTATTATTTTTACTAATTACAAATGGCTCTAAATCTTGATCAATCGCATGAGTTTCACTTCTAATTACTTCAATTGCTTCTTTAGCAGTTTCAAATTTTCTTCCAATTCCTAAAACGTGAGTCTGCCAACCTAACTTGACCATATACCAATTAGCTTCATAGCGATCCATCGTGATTTTCATTCTACCACCACCACTTGCTATCAAGGCATTAAAATTTTCATCATTTAACTCAGCCAATTTATCTTCTAACTGTTTAACATAGCGTAAAGCACTAGTTTTTTCCACATCTCTTCCATCTAGTAAGATATGAACTCTAACATTTTTAACACCTGAAGTTTTAGCTTCTTCAAGAAGAATAAGTAAATGACTAATATTTGAGTGAACATTACCATCTGATAATAATCCAATAAAATGTAATGTATTTTTATCCTTACAATAATTTATTAAATCATGCCATGTTTTAGTTTGAAACATTTGACGCGACTTAATTGCCTCATCAACTAATTTAGCCCCTTCTGAATAAATTTGGCC
>CANQKU010000002.1 GCA_947624535.1 uncultured Bacilli bacterium | reverse complement strand
TAACATTCTAAATAAAATAATAATTTATCCAATAATTCCTCTGTGCTATTTGTTTCGTCAGCATTATCTAAATTGTCTAATATCTGTTGTTTAGAAATTTTATAAATGCTAAATTGAATTTCCTCTTTATCCATACTTTAAACCTCACTTCAAAAAATAAGCAGTATCCATCTTAAAAAAGAATGATACTGCTATTCTTAACTACATTATACAACAAAAATCGTTTTTTTTAATATTTGAGATAAATTTTATTTAAAATAAGCATTTTTATACCTAAAATAGCTTTAAAAATTTAATTTTAATATTACTTTACCAATTTGTTTTTTTCTTCTAAATACAGTGTCCTAATACCCTATAAATTCAATCTATGTAAGAGCTAAGTCTCTCCTCCTGCATTAATGTGATTAGAAATCAAAATCACATTAGGATCTACACCTAAACTTTTTACTTTTTCAATTCTTTCATTTTTTGGAAGACTACTATCATCCGTCCTAGTAATTTCAGCAGGAATTCCTAATTGTCTTAATCGATCATAGATATACTTTGATGCCTCTAATGTAAAATCTTTTTCTAAATTATTCCCATTAACAGCACCTGGGTCACTACCTCCATGTCCAGCATCCACAATAACCTTAACTTCTGTAGCATTATTCATTTAAATCACCTACAATAATTTATGTTTTTTTGTAATTATTGTTAACAAATATGTAAATACTCTATTAAATTTACATATATTTACATATATAATCAACAACTTACTATGTTATGTTCTACATTTCAAAACAAAGCATCTTTATTTCCTGTATTTATCATCATTTATAATCATTCTCTTATTTTGGATTTATTCTATTCCTCTAGCATCAACAACAATTCTATAGTCCATAAATCACTAAAATAGACAAGGCCACACTCTATCACTAGAAAATCCCTAGAACAATCTAGAAATCATATAAATCATTATCAATATAATTACTTTTTAGTTCTTCTTCTAATTTATTTATCAAATGTATTTTACTATTTTCATAACTACCATTTATCAAACTTCTTAGGTCCACTAAAAAAGCATGAATCTTATGATATGTCTTTTCTTCTAAATTATTCCAACTGCTGTATGCATAGCCAATATAATCTAAATAAGTATTAGAAGAACAAGGAAGTATAAAAATATTGTAAATGTTATTTATGACAGTATCCGTTTTACCTTGGAAATTCGTTTCAATTTCCTTAGCATAAGTAATTTGTTTTTGAATAGAAGTTGCTTCTGGTAGACTTTGTATATTTAAATTATAACCATATTGGTAATATTTTGCATCAATAATATAGCAGTTATTATTATAGAATAATACACAATCTGGTCTAAGTGTTCCTGCTTTATTTGGCTTATTTTTATCTATCTGCCAAAAACATTTTGGATTAAAATCACTGCTTAGCGCATTACTGAATCTTTCATTAACTATCCTTTCAAACACATACTCAAAATTATTTGTTGAAATATCATAACAGCGAGTGTTATAAATGCTTTCATCTAATCCTTCAAGAACATTAATCATATGCTTTAGAAGTTCCTTTTTAGAATCTGTAAAACTTTTATTATATTCTTGTTTTAACACAATTAGCATTTTCTCTTCAGGCATTATTTTATAAGGTTTTTCAATAGAATTATTATCCAAATTATAGTACCAGCCAAGAATACAAATAGAATTATAAACGACATATTGATGAATTTTTGTAAGCCAGTTATCGACATTATTTTTATTATGTTTTACGATTAATTCACTATAAACTATGCTGTCAGTATTTAGAAATAATTTATTATTTTTTATTGTTTTTGACCAATTAACCTTACCCTTATCTCCGACATAATATTCTTCTTCTACTATATGATAATAACCATTTTCAAGATAATTTTTTATAATCCAAAGAATTGAATTAAATGGAAAATTGCTTTGATTTAAGCTATAATCATTAATTATATCAATGTTCTTATATTTATCAATTAACCTTAATAGATTTAACATATCTTTTTTTCTTTCAACTTCAGAAATTTGATTTCCATCTGACACATAATTACAAGGGAAAATAAAATTTACTTTGCCATTTTCAATTCTCAATCCTACATAATCTGGTTTTGTTTTTGGATACTCATAACTAACTGTTTTTACCATTAAATAAATCTCCAAATACTACAAATGGATTTGTTGGATCTCCTTTGAAATCAGCTATTAATTCATCCAATGTTTTATAATTACTCGGAAATAATAAACTTCGATTAAATTTTACTACATCTTCCCATAAATAAAGTAACAACTTATCAGCAATTAAGTCAACATCTTTAATCTCTTCTTTTGATAAAAAGAACTTGCCAATCAGTTTATCATCACCATTAATTCCGTATTCATTCAAAGTAGCTATTTTTTCATTTAAAGTTTCTACAAATATTTGCCATGTTATATTAGATTTTGCAACAAAATCACCTTTATAAGGATGATTATCATCAAATTCATTAGAAACCTTTTTAAAGATCCATCTTCTTTTAAATGCTGTATCAAGTGGAAAAACATTTTGATCACTACTATTCATAGTAGCAACAATCGACAAATTAGAAGGAATATATACTTCAGTATTATCAAGCCCAATATCTTTTAAGTATTGTAAAATATTATCATTTTGGATTGAGTATTCGCTATCCCCCTTTTTAAAGCCATTTCTGTCTTCTTTTAAGCGATCAAGCAATTGGAAAACATCACCAAAAATTGCAGAAGCATTACCTCTATTTATTTCATCGATAATTAAATACCAGTGTTGATCTGGATTACTTAAAGCTTCACCTAAAATCTTCGTAAAAGGCCCTGCTACAAATTTATATTCTGGTTTACCATCTTTTAAAACTGGTAAAATTTGACCAATAAAATCTGCATAAGAATAATCTGGATGAAATATAATTCGTTCCACATTTCCTTGTTTTTCAGCAGCATCATTAGTTAATCTGCTTTTACCACATCCTGGAACACCATAATAAATTATATTTTGTCCAACAATATCAGCTTTTGATTCAGTATAATTACCATTTGTTATTTTGTATTCAATACTATTTATTAATTTTCTATTATTAAACTTGTTAATGATATTATTTTTTAATTTATCTTCAATAATAAGTGGTTCGTCTAATAAATTCCATTCAACAGAGACTGTATGACCAAGTTCAGGATCATATGTGTATGATTTGTCGTAACCATCAAGAACTTCACCAATGGCAATTATATTTGTACTATATAAATCATTATTTGTTTCTTTTAATAATAAACGATCCCCAGCTTTAAGTTTCTTAAAACATGAAAGAATTGACTTAGTTACTTTTAAGTCATTGGTTCCATAGGAAGTTAATTTATCCTTAACAATTTCATCGTCCGAATTATAATCATTAAAATTACTTATTTTTTGCCAACCTATAGTAAAAATATTGTCATTAAAATATAATGTCTTTTTATCTTCATTATCCAATTGAACTACATAATAATTTTTGTCAATATTTACATATTTATTATAATAACTCCATATACATTGATTTATCTGACACATTGGATATTTAGTTTTCAAATCTGGATCATTTTCGAAAATATAATTTGTTAATTTAATATTTAAAGATACTGAATCTTCTTCATAACTATATGGTATTTCTAAATATTCAAGTAATCTTCTTATCATTTCTATAGCATTGCAAGAGGTAATATCGACATCCAAATACATTTGAATTAATTTCATTTTCATAATATGGGCACTTGCAATAAACTCTTTGGCAGGATAATTACTTAAAGAATTATAATGCTCAATATCAAAAGTTTTAATATAATTGTATAATTCTTTTTTATAAATATTGAAAATATCATGAATGTCCATATTCTTATACTTTGAATTATTTTTGATAGCACTATAAATATCGTATTCATGAGAGTCTGCTTTTTGAAAAAATAACTTGTTATAATTGTAACCAAAACTACGACTTCCTAATGAAGGCGTCTTTTTTTCTAACATATTCATAAAAGAATCTGATTTATTCACTTTATCATATGTTTCCAAATCTAATTCTTTTATTTTTTCTAAAGGATATTGTTGTAGAAATAATTTTCGTTCTTTATTAAATTCATCAACAGCTGAAGCATATTTTTCAACATTTTCATTTATATATTTTATAATACTATCATTTAAAATAGTACTTACTTCTTTGCCGTTGTCCAATTTAAAACTCTTAGGTCCACTACAAGGGGTCCCTGTAATAATACTACTTGCAGCACTTAAACTAGTAAATTCATAATCTTTTGCAAATTTTAGTTTTTGAATTACTTCACTATTTCTTAGTAAAGACTGTCTTTGAACTAGATAACTGTCATGAAGTGAGTTAGAAGTTTCTTCTTTAATCTCAGAGCCTTTTTTAATAATAGCATTCCCTGTTTCAGTATCATATAATCCAAAAGCTTTTATGCCAGAAGAGTTTAATTTAATGTTATATTTCATAATTTCACCTCTAGGAGTTATTATAGCATATTTAAATAATAAAAAAAATACTTATATAGTTTCAGTTTTTTACGAAAAGCCATATTGCACAAAAATAAATAATATGTTAATATTATTATAATAATATAAGGAGGATTGATGGTATGAGAAATGAAGCAAGACGAAATGGAATTATTATTGGTGCCTTACTAATCACAATTGCATTAATGACGGTTGGATATGCTGCACTAGCTACTCAATTAAGCATTGAAGGAACCTCAAATATCTCTGATGCAAGCTGGAACATCGAATTTGAATCAATTACAAAAAATTCAGATTTATCAACAGCAGGAGCAATAGAAAAAGCAGTTGCCTCAGCTTCTGGAACTTCAGCATCTTTTAATGTTGAATTATCAAAGCCAGGAGATAAAATGGTATATGATCTTGTCGTACAAAACAAAGGTTCAATCGATGCTACTTTAAAAGAAATAAGTGGTCCTGATAACATTAACTTAGAAGAACCTACAGACATCACATATACTGTTCAACGACTAGATGATGAGGGTTCTGTTACTACAAGTGAAGGTGATTTATTAAGCGGTAGCTCTCACAAATTTAGAGTTACTATCGAATGGAAAGCTGAAGCCACTTCAATTCCTGGAACAAAAACAAAAACTGGAACAATTAACTTTAACTATGAACAAAAATAGTTATTAAATTAGGTGATATCATGAAAAAAAAGAATAAGTACACTCCATTTATGATTCTTAGTATATTTTACTTCATCATATTAATGGCCATCAGTACAACTTATTCTTTTTTTAATACCAACCTATCACTCACTGCAAAAACAGAAATATCTTCAAATACCAAAGAATACACAATTGACTATATTCTCCATTCCAAAGAAAGCTTAAATACCACATACACCTACAACTTTATTCCAACACTCTCATACCTTGGTAGCCAAGACATAGTAGCGTGGCAATTACTAATCAAAGTTCCCTATGAAACAGAAATCATCTCCTGTAGCTCTAACCTATCATGCACCATAGAAGATGAAACCTTATCCATTACAAGCACCTCTATAGAATCTACCATAAATCCAAACAATCGCTCCATAAGCTTTAACCTAAGTATCAAAACTACTGACGAAAATTACCAATTTGAAGTAGAAGATGCCTTATTCTTCACTGATCTAACTTCTTTAACAAACCAAAATCAAACTACCACCATAAAAAACATAAACGACTTCCAACCAAATCTAACTATAAATAATGAAAGTCAATACACCCTCACCATCAAAAACCTATCTTCAACTACACACATCCAGTCATGGAAAGCCTACTTTTCATTTCCAAACGAGATAAAAATTAAGCAAGTAACAAATGCTAACTATCAATATGATGCATCAACTAAAATGTTAACAATTCAATCAGCAACTCTTGAGCCAAACACTTCCCAGCAAGTATCAATCCTACTTTCTTCACCTAATTCAATGTCCTCATCTATAACAGGAGTATGGGAAGCTAAAACTACTGACTTAAAGCTAATTAAAAAAGATATTACAATAGGAGGTGTTTAGTCATGAAAAAATTCAATTCTAAAACCTTAATAATCTACATTTTCTTAACACTATACATTGCCTTATCTTTTACCCCACTTTATACCCAATATAACAACATTATCCGCACAATTATCTTCCCCTCTTTTTGGATTGTCACATTCTTAATTTGTCTTTTTATTAACACTTATCAAACCCAAAAAATCCACTACCAAACCCCAAAACTCCAAACAATTTTTATAATTGTTACAATCTATTTAATACTATACTTCGTATCAGGTCTATTTTTAGGTTATTCTAAAAGTATTTACTCACACTCTTTAATTGGAATTTTAAAAAATATTTGGATTTACTTCATACCTATTATCTTCATCGAATACACAAGAAAAACAATAATTACACAAAATACAGGAATTTTTTTTGATATCACAGCAATTATTATATTTACCTTAATAGATACAAATTTATTATCAATCATCTCATTAAATAGCTATATAGAAATCTTTAAAAACATATCGTCTATTTTTATACCATCCTTAACTTTAAATATTCTTCTTACCTATCTTATCAAAACCTGTGGATATTATGCTACATTGTGCTATAGACTACCTCAAACACTAGTAGCACTACTACTTCCTATTTTACCTTCACTAAACTGGTACTATACTTCTATATTAGGAATAATACTACCACTTATTGTCTATCTTGCTATTAGAAATATCAATATAAAAAAAGAAAAGAGAAACTTTTCAAGACTTACCACTCATCAAAATATTTTCCTACTATCATTATGGATTATCCCTCTTTTGCTTTTGATTTTATTTGTCTCAGGTGTATTTCAATATAAACCAATGGCAATCTTATCTAATAGTATGTATCCAATATTTCAAAGAGGTGATATTGTAATCTCTCAAAAAATAACACAAAACAATATTAAACAACTTAAAAAATATGATATAATTGAATATAAGCTAGATAATAGGATCATCACTCATAGAATTATCCATATAGATAAACAAGATGGTAATACTTTATATACTACAATGGGTGATAATAACAACATTCCAGATTTGAGAAAAGTAAAAGAAGACCAAGTAATCGCCAAAGTTATATTTAGTATTCCTAAAATTGGATATCCTAGTGTCTTTCTTAATGACTTATTAAATAAAAATAAACAAGCCCCAGTAGAAATTGGTAATAAGAAAGGAGTATAGTAAATGGAAGAAAGAAAGCATCGAAGTTTAAAACTATGGGTTAGAATTACTTTATTTTTAATTCTAATATGTGGTATTACTATCCCTATTTTTACATTTTTATTTTTTATAAATCAAAAACAACCAAAAAAATTAATCTATGCTTCTAATATAAATCAAGATATAAACTACAATGTGTTATTATTTGATAATAATTTTGTAAATACTACTACAATGGATGAAAATCAAATCTATATTTCAGATCTTGTTAAAAATATTAAATTAAACTTTAATTATAATTATTCAGCAACCAAGCACTCAAAATTAGTTTATACCTACTCAATTGATGGTACTTTATATGGAGAAACAGTAAATCAAGAAACTGGTAATAAAGAAATTGTTTGGGAAAAGAAATATAATCTACTAAAAGAGAAAAAGTTTGATACCCAAAATGCCAATTTTAATATTAATCAAAATTTAGATATTGACTATTTAAAATATAAGGAAGAAGTAAATGAATTTAAAAAACGTTTTGGTATGAATTTAACTACAAAATTACAAGTAGTTATGAAGATTAAAGTAGATGGAGAATATGAGTATAAGAAAACTAGTAACAAAAATCAACGTAAAACATTTAATAAAGAAAATGAAATGGTATTAAATATTCCTCTTGGAACTCAAGCTTTTTCTATAACTAAAGATTATGAAAAACAAAGTCATATTAATTTATATGAAAATAACTTATTAAAATCTAAAAAATATTTAATTTATTCATTAAGTTGCATGTTAATTACAATATTATCAACTATTCTATTTATATTTAGTTTTAAAGCTATATTTAATATTAAAAGAAAAAGTGAATATACAAAAGAATTAAATAAAATTTTAAAAGCTTATGGACAAATTATTGTGGAAGTAACTACACCTATAAAAGAGAGAGGCTTTAATGTCATTATAGTTAAAAATTTTAATGAAATGATTGATTTAGAAGAAGAGTTAAGAATCCCTATTATCTTCTATGAAAATGCCTATACTTATAGTTCTATCTTTACACTAACACATGAAAATACAATCTATAAATATATTTTAAAAAATAAAAAAGATTAGACAATAATTTTTTTGGAAATAAAAATAATTTGTCAAAGAAAAATACACTCACAAAAGTGTATTTTTATATTACTTTTTTGTTAGTTTTATCTTTGTAGTTTTTTCTTTACCATCTCTAATATAAGTAATCTCAATTGTATCACCAGGTTTATTTTTATATAATTCATATCTTAAGTAAGCTGTATCTTTTACTTCAATATCATTTAATTTAGTAATAACGTCACCCTTCTTTAAATCTGATTGATCAGCTCCTGAGTTTTGTGAAATTTCTACTACTACAACACCTTGTTTAATATTATCACTAATTTTTATATTATTTCTATATAAATTAGAAATATCAGTTACATTAGCCATTGTAATTCCTAAAACTGGCCACTCTATTTTTTTATTTTGTTCCAAGTCATCAATATGTGCCATAGCAATTTCTATAGGAATAGCAAAACCCATACCCTCAATTTCATTTTGAACTAACTTCATTGAATTAACACCTATTACTTCCCCATTAACATTTAGTAATGGTCCTCCACTATTTCCTGGGTTGATAGCAGCATCAATTTGTAATACTTTCATTACCCAGTCACTATTAGCAGAATTTGAAACATTAACAGATACCATTCTATCCTTACCTGATAAAATTCCTGAAGTTACTGTTCCACGATATTCATATCCCATAGGAGATCCTATTGTAAATATGGAATCTCCTATTTGAATTTTTTCAGAAGACCCAATAGTTGCTACCTGTAAGACTTTTGACTTATCAATTGTCAATACGGCTATATCTAAATACTCATCACCACTAACTATTTTAGCATCTACTTTTTCATCATTAGATAAAACTAAAACTACTTTATCACAGTCACTAATAACATGTTGATTAGTCATTACATATCCATATTTATCATCAACTTTATAAACAAAACCTGTACCTGTTGAATACTCTTCTCCATCTTGATATGACTCTATCATAACTACTGCATCATAAGCCTTAGCAATAGACGCTGCCAATGAAGATTTTTCATATACCTTTGGCCCACTATTACTACTTATAGTAGTCGTCGTAGATGAAGTTAAATTATTTAAAATAGGTGTCCATTTTAACAAAGAAACTGTAACTAATCCTCCTATCACAAATGAAAATATCACAATAAAAATTAACTTAGAATTACTATTTTTTTGATTATTCATTAATATCATTACTCCTCTCAATATTTTTTAATTCTTTCCAATTATTAGGAAATCCCATTCTTTTTAAGACGTCTTCAATAGAAATAGTCTTTAAATTATAAGAAAGTGTCTGAATAGCATTGTCAGTCTCAATTACTAAACTATTAAACTTTTCTTTATCCAATAGCTGTTTCATAATAATAAACAGGGCAAAAACATCATTTTTTCCATAGATATATTCTTCACTACTCTTAGGAATTTTTAATAGTTGATGATAAACTGTATTATTAATTACTTTTTGCGTTTTATTTTCATATAAAATATCTTCATGAGCACATAAATTTCTATAATTAGCTAATATTGGTAAATACATTCCAAATATATCTGGAGATAATTCATAAATAGAACTAATTGCTTTTTGATCATCTTCTTTTAAAATTGAATACATTTCACTAACAATTCCAAATGACAAGACTTTAACTAAAATCCATAAGGGAATATACCCATAATTATCAGCATAATGTTGTGTTGCCGCATGTTGATTACTATTAATCCTAATTTGTCTTTTCATCTTCTTTAATAAGTCACTAACTTGTCGTTGCTTACCAGGTTTATTAGTAAAATTCTTAGGACGTAAATATTCTTTTTCCTTATAACCATACTTCTTTGATAATTGATAAGATAATATAGATTTAAAGTTATTTTCAATAATTAGTAAATTTTTAAAACAAATATTTCTAAAAGTCCTATCAAATAAAAATAAGCTATATAACTCTTCTAGAGTTGTTCCATCTTTATAAGTTTTATTAGGATTTAAAAATAAATGTCTATATCCATTTAAGAAAAAATAGTTTTCTCTTAGTAAAACTTTCTTGGCATATTCTTCATTATGAATTACCATATTTTTAGAACGGAATATCGAAATCTGTTCATCCAGGGTTTTAAACTTCTTTTCTACCATATTCTCACCTAATATAGATTATACCATATAAATACGTGAATAAATATGAAAATTTCATGAATTTTGATATAATTAAATAGGAGGAGAGATTATGCCCGCTACTATAACACATGCAATTTTTGCTGAAGACATATATAAAAATTTACCAAAAAAATATCAAAGAATAATAAGTAAAGAAAAAACCTCACTTCTAATGTTTGCCCAAAGTACAGATCCAATGATGTTTTATTCTATATTTAGTATCAAAACACCTAAAAATCTTCTTGATTTTTCTCATACATTTCATACTACTAATACCAATTTATTTTTTACAAATTTAATTACTTATATGAAAAAAGAAAAGTCATACCTTGATCCACAAACTCTTGCTTATCTTTATGGATTTATTTGTCACTTTTGTCTAGATAGCACATGTCATCCCTACATCTTTTATAAAACAGGAATATTTAATAAACTTGATAAAACAACCTATAAATATAATGGTCTTCATAATGAAATAGAAACATATCTTGATAATGTCATACTAAAAAAGGTTAAACTTTCCCAAAAACAAATTAAATTTAAAAAATTTTGTTTTGATTTAAAGCCATTTTCTGACAGTTTAACTAATTGTATTAACGATAGTTTTTTAAAAACTTATAAAATTTCTAATATGGCTCATATTTATAAAAAAGCTCTAACTAAAATGGCTTATGCCCTAGATTTCTTTAGAATTGATAAATATGGCATAAAAAAATTTAGCTACCAAATTTTAGATAAACTAAAACCTAAAACTACTATGCAATTAAAATATTTATCATACTATCCATATACTCCTAAAAGAGATTATCTAAATGAAAGTCATAAATCTTGGTATTATCCAACTAATAAAAATAATAAGAAAAATGAAAGTTTTTTTGACTTATATAGTCAAGCCTTGAAGCAAGCTAATCAAATTATTCATAAAGTTAATCAATATTTATTTAATGATACACCTATTTTTATAGATAAGATTTTTCAAAATAAAAGTTATGTAACAGGACTAGACTGTGATAATAAAGACTCTATACAATATTTTGAATTTTAGTATATTTATTTAATATTCACCCATACTAATTGTAGGTGAAATATATGTTTTATAGATATGAAATTAAAAATAATGGTAAAGAAGATATATTATATTTATATCTTACTATGACTTATGAATTTTCAAATGAATTAGGAAAAACTAAACATAATCAATTATTAATAAATAAGACTAAAGATTTTATTAAAAATAATAGTATTGACTTCAAGGGAAATAAAGTTTATTTAGTTATTGATGGAATTGTAGTAAAAGCTTTAGAGATAAAAAATGAAAATGATATTGAAATATTAAAGATGACTAATGAAAAATATCATAATAATTATTTAGTTACAGTAAAGATGGATAAATTAATAATAACTAAGATTACTTTAAAAGAATATTTACTTGGTGTTTTAGCAACAAATGCTATTCCTAATTTAGAGTTTACTACTTTAAAAGCTTTGTGTGTTTTATATAGAACTTATGCCTATAGTCAAATGAAAGAATATAATTATATACCTGCGGTTAATGAGTTTCAAATATATAAACCTATTTCATATTATAAATTTTTTTGGTTAAGTGAATATCAATCTCTTTATAATAAGTTGGAAAAAGCTATCAATGATACTGAGTGTGAATTTGCAAGTTTTAATGGAAATTATATTCTACCATTTATCCATATTACTAATAATGGTCAAACTAAAGAAAATCCTAAATATCCATATTTAGAGTCAAGATTAAGTCTTTGGGATTATGCTTCTCCATATTATTTAGAAGTTAAGGATATGGATTATCAACAACTAAGTGATATTTTAAAAATTGATAAGAAAAATCTTCATCATATTGAAATTACTAAATTTGAAAATGGTAGTCATATTAAAGAGATTAAAGTAGGAGGACAAATCTTTGATGGAAAGTCTTTTAGAAACTTACTTGGGTTAAAATCTACAGATATTAATATTATTATTAACCCTACATTTATAAGATTTATTACTAAGGGATATGGTCATCAATTTGGATTAAGTCAATTTGGGGCCAATGAGATTGCTAAAACTGGATGCTCATACACAGATATTTTAAAATATTATTTTCCAAAAGTAGTCATAAAAAAGTATACATAAAAAGAACTTCAAGCTGATACTAAAGTTCTTTATTTTTTTCAATCATGTATTTTAAAGCTTCATCTGAGTCTTTATATAGTTCAACATAAGATAGTAAAAATCTAGAATAGGCATCTAAGGTATCACAAAAGTCATAGATTTGACCAACTTGATCTGGATTATACTTTTCCATAATTTGCCTAATAGTAATTGAAGATTTAGATAAGTCAGTAGCTAAGTTAGCCATTTCTTCATAAGAGATTGTTCCAATCATGATAGCATCTCCTCATCTTTTACGTCTTTTGCTTCCTTTTCTAAAAAAGAGGCAACCTGAATTACAGGGTTTTTAAACTCATTAATTTCTTCTATTGTATTTAAACTATCATTATTAGTCCATGAGTTTTTTAACTTTTCTAATATTGAAAAAATTCTATTTACCTCAGTTACATATTTTTCATAGTCATTCATAGTTAGCCTCCTATTCATTAAATTAAAATAATTTGAGATCCATTTTTTAAGTCAGTTTCTGTTAATTTTAAATTAACATCATAAATATTACCAGTTTCTTTACTATACAAATTACTACTCTTATTAGCTATATATTGATTATCAGATAAGTCAGTAATACCTTTTTCAATTACTTTTTTAATAGTACCCATTGTCTTATTAACAGGAACAAAAATATCATATTCTTCTTCTATTAGTGGTACAAAAACCTCCAATAATATTTTTTGTTGGTTCATAAGCTCCTCCTAATCTATTACTAATTTTACTAATGTTGCCTTACCATTTTTTATAACATATCCAAATCCCTCAGGAATTTCTTCACGAAGAGTTCTTGGCATCGAAGTAAGTTTAAATGAATATTGATCAGCAATTCCATTTCCAAGCCAAATTCCAAATGAGTCATCAAAAGAATTTTTATACCAATCTTCATATGCATAAGTTTTTAATTTATCAGTAGTCTCTACAATAATAAAGTTATCAACATTATATTCTTTACTAGTAGTTAACGCATTAAAGAATGCTTTTTTATTTTCTTCACTAATACGTGTTAAAAATACTGAAAGACCTATGATAAAATAAGTAGTCTTTTCAAAATCTTTTAATGAAGTCTCATTATAGTCATTAGCTTCGTAAATTTGTTTTTGTTTCTCATTATTTTTTGAAATTACTTCACAAATCTTATCAAAATTACTATTTATATAACTATCAGCAATATTTTGATTAGTAAATAACTTACTAGCATCAATTACAGCAACTTTTTGATATGGTACTTTAGTAATTAATTTAATTAAAGCTTTAATAAATCTTTTTTCACCATAATAGTCATTAGCAGTAATAACAGAGATTGAATTTTCTTTAAAGTCAAAAGTAGAAATATCTAAATCATTTTTAGCAATTCCAACTGGGATAGTATTTAGTTTACCAATTTTTTCTTCGACAAAGTCAATTGTAACAGCTTCTGGTAAGACTGGAATTTTAGTAGCAGATGATTTACATATACTACGAAGTCTAGTAGAAATTACTTTGATATAGTCAGCTAATTTTTCTGGATAATATGGATAAGCAGTTTGAAATTCATAGACACCCTCACCCTCAATTAAACCTCTACCATAAATCTTAGATGGTACTTTTTTACCAACTTTAGAAATAATATCACTATAGTCAGAGCGATCATTAAATTGTAAGCATATATTTTTCTTGAAGTTTTGTCTCAAACGATAACGAACTGCATTAGTACTACTTGTTGATAGTAAAAAGTTTACGCCATACTTACTACCCTCTCTACTTAGTTGTACAATTAAGTCTGTGTAGTCTTCATAAGACTCTTCAAATGCCTCATAATTATTGATAATTACCTCAATCATTGGAATAGTTTTATTACTATGTTCTATATAAAACTGATATGAGCCATTATAGTCAGCAAAAAGTTTTTTCCTCTCTTCAATAATTTGATTTAACATTTTAAATAAATTTTCTATTTTTTCAGAGTCATTAGATGATAATACACCACCAACTTGAGGAGCTTTTTCAAACATTTTTAACGTTTCAGCTCCAAAATCTAAAACATAGAAATTAATTTGATTTGGGTTATAATTAGTAATTGCTGAATACAAAATACTTGAAATTAATAATTCTTTACCTGAGCCAGCTGATCCAAAAATAATTGTATTTCCATCATTAGACAATGATAATGTAAGTAAGTATTGTTTTTGATTATCAGGATCATCATACTCACCAATTACAAGTTCAATTTCTTCTTTAGTTTGATATTGGTATTTTTTCTTTAACTGTTCAATATAAATTAAGTCAGGTATTTTATCTAGCCATAATTGTGGGATAACTATGTTTTCGTTATTAGCAGTTTGAATAATGTATTTAACAATATTTGGTAATTCTTCACCTAGAGATTGCACTGGAGTTTGAGCTTGAGTTGTTCCTAGTGATTTAACAATATTTCCTACGTTATCAATGAAATTAACATCTGTATCAATTCGTTTTTTTCTTTTTTCAGTAGGATAATATTGAGCCCCTGCCCAAGCTGATTGTCCTAAAGCAAATAATTCATTGTATCCAACTAATAGATAAAATCTACCTGGATTTTTTAAAGAAGCTGCATCTGGACATTTAATCATATCCAAACTATCAGAACGATCTTGAACTTTCAAACATATCTTGAATTTAGAGTTTGACCAAATTTGATCATCAACTACACCAGCTGGTTTTTGAGTAGCTAGAATTAAATGAACACCCAAACTACGACCAATACGTGCGGTTGAAATTAATTGATCCATGAAGTCAGGTTGTTGAGATTTTAATTCCGCAAACTCATCAGAGATAATAAACAAATGAGAAATTGGTTCATCTACTTTACCCTCACGATATAATCTTTGGTATTTATAAATATCAATCGTACTTTCATTTAACTCATCACGAGCTTTATTAAACATTCTTTGGCGTCTTCTAAGTTCACTTTGAATAGATGATAAAGCACGGTTCATTTCAATAGTATCTAAGTTTGTTATCGTTCCAGCAATATGTGGTAATTTAACATTATTTTCTTTATTTTGGAAAACTCCAGCTAGACCTCCACCCTTATAGTCAATTAACACAAATGAAACTTCATAAGGATGAAAATTAACTGCCATTGATAAAATATAAGTAATTATTAATTCACTTTTACCAGAACCTGTCATACCTGCAATAAGTCCATGTGGTCCATAAAATTTTTCATGTAAGTCAAGTTTAAATTGATCACCATTTTTATCTACACCAATTGGTACTTGTAACGACTTAGTAGGATCATTACTCTTCCAGCGATTTAAAATATTTAACTGTTCAATCATTCCAACATTATATAATTCCAAGAATGTAATCGTATCTGGAATATTTTTCTCTAACTTTTCTACCTCAATTGGTATATTAGCAAGTATTTTAGCATATTTAAATAAGTTTAAAGTAGAGTCAAAGTCAGCTACAAACTCTTTTTGTTTTTTAGAAACTAATTCACTTTCAAAGACACCTGACTTTAAGTCACCAATACTAATAAATGTCTTACATTCATTTGGTAAATTTGTAATCTTAGGACTAATTACTGTTAGACTAAATCCTAAATTAAAATCTTGAGAGGCAATATCTTTAATTATATCTAAATCTCTTACTAACTTATAGTCATCTGTAATAACAAAGTAGTATAGCTTGTAGTAAGAATAATCTTTATCATTTAATTGATTAGTATCTCCACTAAATTTTCTATGTTGAAATTCTTTTTCTAGATAAAGTGATAACTCTTTCATCTCATCATCGTTAGTAGCAAAATATCTAATTGTTCTGTCATTGCTCCAACAATGTGGTAAAATTTTCAAATATTCCCATAAAGAACTATTCTTTTCATTTGTAAATAAAACTATTTTTAAGTCATCATAGCTATGGAATGCTATAAGTTGAAGAATTAATCCCTCAATAAATTTTTGTTTTTGTTTACCTTCACCAATTATGGCTGTAATATAATTTTTAACAAATGATAATGAAATAGGCACATCTACTAACATTCTCGATTCTGATGCTACTTTTAATACAAATTCTTTTAAGTCATCTTCATCTAGGGAAAATCTTTTTTCAGGGAAAGTGATATTCCCCTCTAATTCTTTAGAGCCTATACCAAGTCTTAAGTCAAGGAAGTCTTCTTGATTTATTTCTCTTTCCCAAAGATTTCTTTTTTTACTTTCAATTATACTTTTAACGACGTCTAATGGTAAATAATTATCTATTAAAATTTGTCTTTGAATTTTCATTTGAGCTATAATTTCTTGATGACGTTGTTCAATATATTCACGGTATTTACTTTGTCTTAAAGCTTCACGCTTTTTTTGTTGTCTTTTTTGATATTTATCAGATAGAAGTGGCCAAAGTAACATAGTCATAATCATACCAAAAGTCATAACTAAAGTAGGTAAAGCAGTCGATAATTTCATCGTACCATTAATTACACCAGATAATGAAGAATAACCCATTACCATAGAACTCATAGCCATCGTAAGCATTGGACCTACGGTATAAATCATTGGCATTTCATTAGGCTTTTCTCTCTCAGGTGGATCTTCAACATTAATCTCAACTGGCTCTATTTTTGATTTAAAACGAGGTGAGCGGAAGAAAAAGTCATTCTCATTATAAAACTCAACATTTTCATCTTCTGCTTCATCCATTACAATTTGTTCTTGAATAATCTCATTACTTAATGAAAAAGTATTACTATCATAACTTACGATATTACTAATATTATTTATTACAATATAATCTTTCATTACAATAATTTTCAAACCTAAGATAAAAATAATATCTCCATAAGATAAGGTTTTAGAAGTTATCGCATAATTATTTACATAAGTACCATACTTACTATTTAAATCTTTAATAGTCCACATTCCATTAGAATAGGTAAGTTTAGCGTGTTGTTTAGAAACTAATGGATATGAATAATTTATATGAGCATTGGTATCATTTCCAATAATAATTTCACCTTGTCTATTTACTGATAATTTATTAATTTGTGGATCTAGGGAAGGTGAACAATATAAAATAACATACTCTCCATCAGTATTGACCTTTAAAAAATATAAGCTATATTCTTTTAAATAAGCATATTCTAACTCTTTATTTCCAGACATGATTTTAGTTTCAAAATCACTCTTAATCTTCCATTTTCCATCGACAGCTTCAACATTAATTAAATTTCTTTCATTACCACTTTTATCATCATCTTTAATCCAATAATTACCAAATATTTTATTAGGTAAAGAAAAATTATAGATTTTTGTTTTCTTTATTAATCTAATAATCATTGAATTCACCCCATTACCACGTTTTTTATTCTTTTATACTATTTTATTATAACTTTTTTTAGGGGTTTTTACAATATAAAGTTAATGATTTATAATTTTATTTATCTTTATAGAACAAAATGATTGATTATCATAGATAGCCTATAACATTTTATTTTATTTTTTCTTTTTCTAACTCTTTAAGACTTTTTTTGGGTGTAGGTAAATTTTCAGGCTTTGTTCCACCATTTTTTTTAATAACTTCTCTAATGTTTTTTCCAATAGTGTAATGGGCTTTATTTGCATCACTTTCTGTTTTGATATTTTCTTTTTTTAATTTTGATTCAGTTTGTGTAATGCGAAATAAATTTGCAGCTAGTTCTTCGCTACCCATGTTATCTAAAATATCTTCTCTATATCTTAATCCTTTTCTTTTAGCAATATCATTGGCAGTTTCTCCATTATATAATCCTTTATATCCATAATTGTGAAATTGATCAAAATTTTTAACACCAGCATTTTTAGCAGTTTGATTTAAAGAGTAATTTCCTTTTTTAGTTAAATTTCTTTGGTAAAATCTCTTTTCGTTTTCGGATAATTTGCTATATTCCCATTCAAAAATTTCCTGTTTTCTTGTTTGAACAGCGAAATAAGTTTGACCAAGTGCAACGGTTTCTTTTTTCGAATCGGCATTTTGAACAATTAAGTAACAAGCATATCTTGATAATTGATAATCTATTTGTTTTCTTTTTGCACCTGAACCTATACTGACCATTTTTCCCAAGTGGGAAAAATGGTTCTCAACCTGATTATTACTTTTTTCACAAGCAATCTTAGCATGATTGATAACATTACTAAATTTATCCCATCTTTTGTATTCAAGGGCTACCATTAACTCTCGAGCATACCAATATTCATTTCCATATTCATCTAAATGTTTTATACTTTCAAAAGTTTTTTCACTATATTTTTTTATTTGATGCATTTTTAACCTCCTGATTTATCATGATAATTTTACTTTTTAATATTTCATAAAATTACTTTTCTTTATTATTATAGTGTTTTTTTCATATTTTAATTGAATTTTTTGACAAAATTAAGTATTTAGATAGTTTATTACACCTTTGGTAATAATTTTACTTATTTCTTGTTGATACTCTTTAGTTTGTAATAAATATCTTTCATTTTTATTAGATAAAAATCCACACTCAATTAAAACACCTGGAACTTTAGTATTACGATAAAGATATAAGTCAGTAGTAGTAGGTTCTCTAGTTTTAATTTTAGCTTTTAAAAATTCATTAGTTATACTTTCACTTAATTTTTTATTTTTAGGATTAATATTGTTATAAAGTATTTCAACACCACTGTAATAATAGTCGTTATACCAATTAATATGGATTGATAAATACAAGGTAGTTTTATTCTTTTCAATAAAACGAATACGTCTATATAAATCCCCTCTTTTCTTTCTTTTGTCATAGGGGCTAGATAAATCTTCATCCTTAGTTCTTGTCATATATATAGTAGCGCCATATTTAACTAATTCATTTTCCAATTGCTCAGAAATTTGGAGATTTAAATCTTTTTCTAAAATATTTCCATATCTAGTACCTGAGTCTCTACCACCGTGTCCAGGATCAATTGTGATTACTTTACCCTTTAAACTTACATTTTTAGCCTCTATAAATTGTAATGTAAATACAAATAATAATAGTAGACCAAGCATCACTTTTTTATATTGTTTTATCATATTTTCACCTAATAAAGTTTATGCTTATTATAGTTAAATTAATTTCAAAGAAAAAAGACAACATAAACTGCTGTCTATTAATATAATTATTTATTTGTAATAGATACAATATTATAGTCATAATCCATTATACCCTCAACTACTTCAAAAGTAATTGTATATGTACTACCTACAACTAAATTTAAATTATCAGGGGCATTGATATATTTCATTTCATAATCAGTATTTTTACTATTTGTAAATGTATAATTATTATATGTATATGAATTACCATTGTCATAGCCAGTACCAGGTGTACCAATTTCTTTTAATACAAAATCTTCAGTATAAGTACCTAATGAATATAAGCCAATTTTTTCTCTTAATGCACTTTCTGTTTTTACATTACTGATATCTTCATCATTTGCTTTTAAATATATTTTATAACTATTAATTTTTTTCTCACTACCATCATCTGTATAATATATATCTACATTTATATATTCTTTGTAGTCATTTAATGCTTTTATTAACTCATCATCACTATTTATTGAGTAGTCAGCACTATTTCCATTTGGATCTTTAATAGTTACACTACATTTAGACCCAACACAAGAATAACCGTTAAACTCAACATTTTTTAATAAAGTTCCATCTGTTGAAGAATTACTATTATTTGTATCATTTGTATTATTACCACCATCTTGACTAACTTCTATATTCCAATTATTAAGATTTAGAAACTCTTCTACTACAGATTTAACACCCATTAAAAACATAACTGCGACGATGATAACTATTATACCTATTTCAGTGAAAAATCCTATAACTACTTTACCAACACTTACTCCACCCTTATTAGCACAAAGATTTTTTAACTCTTCAATACTTTTTTGGGGATTAGCTTGCTTAATCTTACTTATCTTTTTCTTAGCATCAGCAATATAAATTTTATTAATTAATAAACCTACTACAACACTAAATAAAATTGATATTATACTTGCGAAATTTTTTGCATAATTTATAACTACAAAATTAACTAAGAACAAAACAATAGCATATAAAAACATTTTTCTATAAAACATATAAAATGTTGTGAAAAAGAAACCTGCAATATTAAATTTTCTAGTAGTAATCTTATCATAATTATTTCCAATATATGCTTTTAATAGTTCCTCATCTTCAGGATTTAATGCCATATTTTGATTAGGTGTTACTGTTTGATTATTAGGTTCTAGTGTATTTGTATTAATTGTATTATCTACAACTGGGGTACTTGGTTGTTGAACTTGATCCATATTTGGTGTAGTTGGCATAGGTTGAACAGGTTCAGATTGTGCTGCTACAACGGGTTCAGTTACCACATTATTAGTATCAGCAGCTGGTATTACATTATCAGTATTTGGCTTGCTTGATACATTATTAGCATCCGTTACTGGTATCACACTGTCATTACTTGGTTCCGCTACTACATTATTATTATCAGTAACTGGTGTTACATTATTGTCATTTGACATATTATTAGTATCGTTCATAATTCCTCCTTATTATTACTAATATTATAACACACTGTAAATTTACTTTAACTTTTTTTGTAAAGATATTTTACATATATTGTAAATAGGTGTAAATTGTTTACAGTTTAAGTCATCCCTTTTCTATGAATTCTTATTAAAAAACATGACTACTATTAAGTATAGCCATGTCAAATTTATTATTAATTATCGAATAACTCTTCAAATTGTTCTTCTTCATCTTTTAATATTTCTTCAGTTAATTTATCAGTAGAACTTTTTTGTTTTTTAGATATTCCCTCTACTAATTTTATAGCTTTTCCTTTTTCTACATAGATAAAGTTAGGAGCAAAAATTCTTTTTTCACCAACTGATATTTCTTTTCCATCTTCATCAGTTAAAACATAGTCACTTAATAATGAGTCAAAATAAGTTAATAACTCTTGATAACCTTTTCCACCTTCTTGGACAAGTTTAGTCTTACCTTCATCTGTTAATTCATACTTATCTCTCAAAATTTCAACATGATCTTTATCCCATATATCTACATAATAAATTTTACTAATATCTTCTTCTTTAGCAGTTTCTACTGCTTTTTCTAAAACACTTCTACACCATGGACAATAAGAAGATCCAAAGTAAACATAAAAAGTTTCCTTATCTTTTATTTTTTCCACAATATCTTCACCAGTTGCATAAACAAATGGATTATCTTCATCGATTGTTATTTCTCGATAATCTACATTATTACTATTTTTTTCTCCATTTAAATTTTCATATTCTTTTTTAAATTTTAATGCATCAGAAGTATTATTTTTCATACACCCTGTTACTAAGCATAAACTTAATAAAAATACTACTACATAAACTACTTTTCTTTTCATTTTTACCACCTAAACTTCATTTTTATTTTTCGAAAGTCTTAACGAATTAAGTACAACTGTTAAACTACTAATTGTCATAGCAAAACTTGCAATCATAGGATTTAATGATATACCAATTGGCTTTAATAGACCAACTGCTAGAGGGATCATTAAAATATTATAAAAGAATGCCCAAAATAAATTTTGTTTGATAATTCTTACTGTTTTTTTACTAATTGCTAGAAAGTCAACAATTTTTTCTAGGTTGTTATTCATCAAGATCACATCCGATGCATCTGTTGCAATATCTGTTCCTGTTTGAATACTAACACCTACACTAGCACTAGCAAGAGATGGAGCATCATTAATACCATCTC
>CANQKU010000001.1 GCA_947624535.1 uncultured Bacilli bacterium | reverse complement strand
ACCGCATATTTATATGGATGGTGTTTCTTATCTTTATCCATATCTGCTAATAAGAAAAGAAATAGTGGTACAAAACAGTATGGTCTAGCAAAAGAACTATAATAATATAACATACCTGAACTAAAAACTAATAAAATTTTAGTAAGCATATTAAATGGAGCTTTTTTTAAAATAACAATCGCAGTTATACTAGAGGCTGTAATTGGTATTATCTTTTGAAGCTCAATACTACTACCTAATTTAGCTATTGGCATAAGTAAAAAGTACCAAAAAAATGAATGACCTTCATATCGTAATTGTTTTAAAATATCTAATATACCAAGATCTCTACTAATTAAAAAACTTTGTGACTCATCAACTGAAAATTCATGATGCATTGCAATTGCTATAATACACAAAACATAAATAAATAAAACTATAATATTAAAGATACCAAAGTCTTTAATACTATTTTTGATAGTTTTCAACTTCTGTTTAATCATTTTATCCTCCCTATCACTATATTATTAAGTTAAAACATTACTATTTACATGGTATATTTTATTTATCCATTTAAATAAATTATAAAAAACTTGACCCTTCTTATTTAAAGAGTATTCATGCCTTTTATTACTAGTAATTGTTCCAGTATAGATTTGCTCATCTAATCTTTTTCCAACAGCATCATTTTCATAAACATATTTTTCTATAAATTTTTGTTCAAAATCATCTTTTGTTAAGGCTTCTTTATTTAATTCATTTAGAAGATAAACACTAATAGATCTTTCAATCGTAACAGGAACTAAACAAAAGAAAAATAAGTGTGTTGATGAAAAAAGTAATATAGTAATAAGACAATCTTTAAAGTCAATATTAAATTTATGAAATTTTAATAATAAAATTAAAATTATACTAAAGATTACACTAATTAAGAATAAATTTAATATTCCATTATAAGAATAAATATTAATAAATTTAGTAAATTTAAAGTGAAAGGTGAGAATATAAATAATTGTAAAAATAATTAATAAACTTCCTAGTATCAACACTTTTTTTATTCGATTAGACATGTAATCACCCCTTAATATACTTTTTCATATAGTATAAATTAATCTAATTTATCACTATCAATAGTAGATAATAATGTTTCTTGATAAGATGCTAAATTACCAACATCATAAGAAGTACCATCTATTTTTAAAGCTTTTATATCGGATTTATCCAAAATTCTTGCTAGAGCATCAACAAATTCATATTCATTAGTACTAGATACATTTTTATTTAAAATAATTTCTTCAAGGGATGTAAAAACATCATTTTTAATAGCCCATATTCCAAAATTACCATAGTATTTTTTATCTAATTTTAAATTTTTACTAGCATATTCAAGACTAGGTTTTTCAACTAGTTCTTGAACTGTCATAAGTTTTTTGTTACTATCAGTCCAAACACCTGTTAAAACTCCATATCTATCAAGCATATCTTCATCAATTTCATGGATACCTATGATATTTTTTTCTATTTCATCGTAATAAGCAATTACTTGTTTTATGCAAGAGATATCAGTATTTGATTTATAATAAGTATCTCCTAAAATCATTAAAGCAGGATCATCTTTGACAAAGTCTTTGCATAAATATACGGCATGTCCAAAGCCTAAAGTATCATCTTGAATAACATACTTAATTTTAGCACCAATTCGTAGTAAGTTAAAGTCATACTCTAAGTTTTTTTGATCTAGTTTTTGATAATATTTTTTTGGTAAGGTATCTTTAAAAATTTTATCATACTCAGCTTGATCTTCTTTATTAATAACAAGACATATCTCTTCAATTCCAGCTTCATCTAAATCTTCAACTAATTTTAAAATTAATGGCTTTAATACACCTTGATCATAAATTGGTAAAAATGCTTTTTTTAAAGCTCTACTAACTGGATACAACCTAGTAGCAAAGCCTGCGACTGGAATAATTGCTTTTTTAATCTTATGAGCAGGTTTTATATTACAACAAAAAGCTTCCATATTTAGTTTTTCAGTTACATATTTTAAAATTAGTTGTTGAGCTTTTTTATCTTTAGCTAGAATTTGCATACTGCCGTCTCCACCAGAGCCCATTCCTCTAGCTCCATATGATAATTTCTTGATATATTCATCTTCTATAACACTGTGTAAGACAGGAGCTTTATATTCACTACAAATAGGAATAGCAGCTTGATCCATTAACAGTTGACTCTCAGTAAATAACTCACCTACTTTTTCTATATCACCTTCACTAAGAGCTTGATGCATTTCTTCCACCAATTGATAGTTTTGATCCCCAAGCATTTCTTGTAATCTTTTTTGCTTTGGATTTTTTGCAAATGGATAACAATTTCTAAGAGAAGATAAAATTTTTTTAGTATCTTTTTTAGCCATTAAATTAACAACTACTAAATTTAATTCTTTCTTAACATTTATAGGTGTAATAGAAACACAATCTTCATAAAATATCATTTTGAATAATGAACTTTCTTTTTTTAATACAATTTGATCTAGCCTACCACAAGAAGATAGGGCAAGTCTTTCACCATAATAAGCATCATCCATCAATTCATTTTCACTCAAATTTAGGTCATAAAGTTCATTAAAAGCTTTTACAAATAAAGAACAAATTGCTGCTGAAGAAGCTAGGCCTTTTTGAATAGGTAGAGTATTATATAAAACATCTACATAAATACCGCCTACGTTATACTTACGCAACATATGAAGTGCAGTTCCACAAAAATATGAATAAAAGCTACCGCTTTTAGCCTCAGAGTCTAATTCATCCTCATTCATTCCACATTCAAAACTATATTCTTCCATATGGAATTTTAAAGTTTCACTTTTACAAACAGTCGCAAAAATACCTTTATCAATTTTTGAAGTAATAACACGCCCTACTGTAATATCTTGATTTTCAAACTTATATTCACTAGCCCAATCACTTAATTCTCCAATTAATCCAATTCTCCCAGGAATAAATATATTTACTTTTTCGCAAACCTTATACATACTGATACTCCTTAATTTAATATAATAATATTCCCTCTTATTCCTTTCTACACTTTATATCAATATACCACAAAATAAATAAATGAACAATATCTTTTGAAATAGAAAATGAAATATCATCCTACATTAAAATTTATAGGATGATAATTTTCTCTAATTATTCGTCTATTTCAAAATTTAATAATTCTTCATATCAGTTTCTACATTACTTAGTAAAGAGGTTACAATATTTCCAACATTAATCCATTCTTTTCATTGTCATTTAAAGTTACATCTTTAAAAATAAAATGAAATTTCTTTATCAGAACTTCAGAAAGTTTATCAAAGCATCTTTATATTTTACTACAATTCCAATTATTGTTTTACTCATCTATCTTCAATTCCCTAAGTGAATAACTATATCGTTCATTATTTCCATATTTTACAAGTTTGAAATTATGTTGTTCATATATGATATTTAATTTTTCATTTGATTTTAGACATTCTATTCTCAAATATTTCTTACCATTTAATTTCGCTAATTCCTCACACTTTTTAAATATAACTTGTCCTAAATTTTTATGTCCTACTTTTGTAACAATTTTATATATGTAATATGCTGGTGTAATATTATCATTCCAATACTTACTATTAGTAGATACCTCAAAACCTGCAACTACTTCATCATTTTGTTTTACAATATAAAAAGTTCCATTTTTTATTGCCTCTTCAAATTCTTCCTTAGGATGATTTTCAAGATATCTACTCCATTGTTTTATATTATTATCTTTAAACCATTTCATTCTATCAGAATATAATATTAAGATAGAATTTATATCTTTTATATCAGCTAACTCAATCTTATAATCCATTTTATACCTCTCAATTTCTTAATACAATTATATCATTTCAAGAACAAATGATTTATTTATAAATCATGCCCAAACCTCACGGTTTGGATTTTCTTCTTCACTGGATAATTTCTACCCTCCAAAGACCAATCTCCGATAGTCGCTACCGTACTTATTTTTTTGATTTATTTTTTTAAACTATTTGTTCTATATATTTTCTAAAACGATGCTTAGTTTCTTCAATCATATCTTTTACTTTTAATGTTTCACATGCGATTATGTCATTTTCTTTTACTAAATTACTTGTTATTAAATGGGTATAATATTTTCTTGCATTTCTTAATTTTTCATAATTTCTTTGTAATTTTTTTATTATTTTTTCTCTATTTTTACTTCCTCTCATACTTCTAGATAATGCTTTATTAATTATCATGTATATCCCCCTAACAGCTTCATTATAAGTCAAACATTAGTTTTAATCAATAGTTTATTTTAATTTTTTCTAAAATATTATTTATAAGGAGGAAATTCCTTATAAATAAAAAAACTATCAATTTATTTGATAATCTTTTTAATTTTAACCTACTCTCATTTATGAAAATACCAAATCAAATGATCAAGTCCATTTCTACTAATTTCTTGTTTTTCTAGATTTTTTTCTTTATCTCCCTCTTTTAATTTATTTCTTAATCTATCAATACAATCAATATATTTACCATAATCTTCTTTAGAAAACGATACTTCCTCATTCAAATATTTTTTAACATATTTAGGTAATGCTTTTTCCAAAACATTATCATATATAGAAAAATTATCTGCATATTCATTATCAAATAAATATAGACAAGCATAATGACAAAATTTAGTTGCAAATGAGAAATGATGATTTTCACCTGGAACTGGATTATTAATTATATTTATTAACTCATATCCTGTATCCTTAGGATGTTTTAAAAATTCTTCTAAATCTCGTTTATCTATTTCTAAGATTCTTTCTTTAACATTTTTTATTCCTTTGACATCATCAATTTTAAATTTCGTTGTAGATTTATGAGAATTTAAATGGGTACTATTTTCAGCATCGATTTTTTTAATAAGTTCTCCTACTATTTCTTCATAGTCATGACCATCACTAGTTTTTTCTACTTTATTAAAAAGAATTTCCTTTAACTCACTTCCCCAATAGCCACTTGTATCTTTAACACTAGCATTAGTCATATTCTTATATTTAGAGTCTGTACTAATCATTGCTTCAACTCTTGCTACATTATCTTCAGTTAATTCAACTAATCCATCATCATCTACCTTTAACATATATTTTTTTGATCTTTCTTTTTCTTTTTTTATTAAATTCATATTTAATTCCTCAATACTTCTAAATATTTGACTTATATTTTATCAATGGTAAATACTTCTTTTGACTTAGCAATAAACACCTCAATATTATATTTTTTAATTAATTTATTAACATACAAATCATTTCTATCTTCATAAGGTCTAGTTCCCTCAAAAATCAAAATAGCAGGAACTACTTCTACTTCACTATCTAAATTAAAATCTTTAACTAACTTTTCTTTATTAATTTGTCTTTCATAAGTAACAATTTCTAAAACACATCTTAATAAAGTCTCAACACTAGCATCATTTTTTAATTCAATTAAATAAAGTTTTTTATCATCATCATTATATGAAATTAAATCTATTTTTCCAGCCTTAGTAGATTTCTTATCTTTTAGAGGTACTTGATAATCTAACATTTTTCCAATACTTGGATATTTATTAGAATACATTTTAACAGCAATAATTTCTTCACGTCTATTACTTTCATCATTATAAGTACCATCATGAGTACCAACATTATACCCTCTATTTCTATTAATTTTTTCAATAGAGTCAAAATTATATTTACTAGGATTATCTAACAACTCTTTAGCAACAACCTCAGTATATTTTTCTTTAGTATCTGTAGTAAGACCCTTATAGTTAATAACCGCACTATTATATATTTCACTTATCTTTATATTTTTTAACTTTTCTATTGTTTCAGTTTTTGTATATCTTGCCACAATCTAATCCTCCTTAACCTTTTCTTTACCAAATATTTTTATATGATCAATTAACTTAGTTAAATTATCTTCACCTAGTACTTTATAATTTTTCTTTATCTCATCAATGCTACCTAGACAACCTAACTTTATATTATATTTATCTAAATATGGAATTTTTTCTAATATTTTATCTCTTAATTCTAAGTCAGTTGATAAATCTCTACTACTATATATACTATAATAGTCAAAATAATCTATCGTATCAAGATCCATATATATAAAGTCATCTATAGTTATAGCATTCCATTTTCTAAAAAGTATCAATTCGTAAAAAGTTGTATCATATCTATTTATAGCATTATAACTTGTTAGATAGGAAACTTTTCTATTTTTTGTTTTATCAATAAACTCTATACTTCTTACATTAGATAAGCCCTTACCATTATGAAATCTTACTTTAACTTTAGTATCTTTTTTAGATAATCCTGGGAGTAATATTTTTGGAATAGGCTTATCTATAAACTCATCTATTGTTAAAGCCTGTTCTTCTTCCATTACTTTTTTTAATAACTTGGTAACTACCATAAGCCAGTCAGAATTTAAGTTGTTATATTTTATATCATAATATTTAGCTATATTTTCTAATTTACAAGATTTAATTTTCTTACATAGTTTTGTCTTATATTTAAAATATTCTTTTAAACTTATAAAATTTATTTCATGATCTTCTATACCAGTTTCATAAATACCTTTAGTAATTAATGAAATATCAAAATTAGCATTATAACTAATAATCCAACAATTCTTTATAAATTCTAAAAATTTTTCTAAAGCTTCTTTTAAAGAAATACCTTGTTCTTTTAACATAGTATTAGTTATTTTTGTAAAGTCTTCTACTTCTTTTGATAATTCTTCACTAGGTTTTATATATTCAAAAAATTTAGCTTGTTCATTAAAGTTAAGATCTAATTTAACAGCTTCTAATTTTATAAGAGTAGTATTATCAAATGGATTTAGAAGTCCTGTTGATTTTGTATTTATTATTACATAATTTTTCATATAAATTCACCTCTATATTTCTAATATTTCATTATCATCTAATATAATAGCATTTTTAAATACTTCTTTAGCTATTTCTTTATTCTCAGTATGAATTGGAATAACTTTCTTAGGTTTAGTAATTTCATTAACAATTTTTCTAGCAGTATTATCACCATGTCCTGAAGTATGTATAATTTTAAAAGAAATTCCTAAATCTTTTATGCCATCTATAAAATCTTTAAAACTTTTCTTTTCAAGATATCCCTCCCACATTGAATATATTAAACAAGCATTAGTAATTACACCCTTTTCTTTTAACATTTTAATATCTTTTAACATAGAAGTCTTTACAAGCATAGTAAAGTCATTGGCTACTATCATAGAGTTGCATCTATCTTCAAATGGAAGAAAGTACTTATCTTTAAATTTCTTAGGCTTATCTTGATATTTTAAGGGTATCCAAGCATATACATCATTAAACTTCTTAGGAGTTGGAATATTACTATTTAAAATATTAGTAATATTAGCAGTAAAAATATCTTCTATAAATACCTTATGTGCTTTTTTAGAAGCTTTATAAAAAGTTACTATTCTATCAATATTAGTTGAAGCTTGTAAGATAAATATTTGATTATATTTTTTAAATTCATGACTAGCAAGTAACTCTAAGTCTTCTTCAGTTTTATATTTTTCATCTTTTCTTCCAAAAGTAGTACCTTCCGTAATAAGTAAGTCTACCTCACCAATTTTATTTAATGTAGAAGTAAATAACCCTCCCTTTCTTCCATGATTTCTATAGTCACCTGTATGAAGTATTTTTTTCCCATTAGACTCTATTAAAATCATACCAGAATTATATGAAGAATGATCTATTCTAAATAAAGTTATTTTCATATCCTTAATAGTAATTGGTTTATTAAATTCCATATCAGTTGTTTTAAATCTAGTATTTTTATAAGTAAACTTATTTAATAATTCATATATTTTCTTACTTTCTTTTTCTACATAAACTGAAATATCTTCTAAAATATAGTCAATAAGTCCAATGTGATCTCCATGACTATGAGTAATAAATACAGCATCATATTTTCTTTTACCAGTAGTAAGACCATCTATCATTGGATTTTCATGACAATCTTTTACCTCATCAGAAGGCAAATCTTCACCAAAGTCAATTATAATTCTAGCAGATTTAGACTCTATTTCAGTAATACACCCACCTATTTGATTTGTACCCTTAATTATCTTTACTTTCATCTAATAATTCCTTCTTCTTTATCAAATTCATTTTCACTATAATAATTATTTAGTCTAATATCAAAATCTTCTACTATATAATTACCTCCATGCTTAATGTCACAATATCACAATATTTATTCTCATGCAAATTGGTCTTGTATTCTACGACTTATTTACGTAAATTTACTGTAAAATGAAACATTATTCTTATATTAAATTAATATGATAATACAAATAAAAGCTAAAAAAGACTATCAAGCTTGATAATCTTAAGTTAATTATTAGAAGTTTCTCCATGAATATACAACGCCAGATGGTAGTAAATAGCCTTCACCATATTTAGGACAGTCATATCCATGTGAAGTATCATCTTTAGGACAATATGTCATATAAAAATTTGAATATAATCCAACAACTTCCATATTACTGTTGTAAACGTCCTCTAAATCTCCCCAGTCTACACAGATACCATTATCATACAGGAGGTTGTCACATCCAAAATGTATATTGCACTCTGTTATGTCTGGAAGATTAGGAAAAATACTATCAAATAATGCCCCAGCACTTTGTCTTTTAGCTGGAGTGTAGCCTCCTGGTCCCCAATATGCGAATAATTGTCCTTGAGTAACGATTCTACCATATTCAGTACGAAGTGTTCCTACGGAACTACTTCCACTAGAATATCCTCCTGAACTACTGCTACCACCAGTATATCTTCTACCACTAGATGAACTTCCACTTGAAGTTACTTCTTCTTCAGGTTCAGTTGGTTTTTCTTTAACTACTAATTTAACCTTAGCAGGTTCACTAACATTTTTAGATGGATCTTCTACAACAACTAATAACTCATGTTCCCCAACCTTTTTATCATCAGCAGTAAGTTCATATTTTTCATACTTAACTTTAGTTTCTTTTTCAGTATCTTTAGTCTCTTTTTTATCGTTAGACAAAGTCTCCAAATTGTTTACCGTTTTAGTTTTAGATGTTGTCTTAACTGCTTTCTTATCATCTTTTTCTTTATTCTCTTTTTCTTCAACTTTTACTTCTTTAACAAAATAAATTTCACCACGTTCCATATTAGATGCATCTTCATAACTTGATAAAAACATTTCAGCTTTAATCTCATCACCTTCAGTAATTTCTACTGACTGTTTAACTGTAAGTTTTGGTGCTTGGGTATCTTTTAAAATAAGTTTACTTTTGAAAACTCTACTATCAGTAGCTATAATTTTTACATTGTAGCTATAAACGTTAATTAAATGAGTCTCCAATTTATAGCCTTTTTTTAGAATATACTCATCATCTTTTTTATCACAAGCTTTATCACGGTCTACCTTGTTCCCTTTAGCATCTAGATAAATATCAAGTGTTGCTAACTCATTTTTATCTTTTACTTTATCATCTAAATTAGTATACTCTATCTTTTTAATTTTTAAATTACCTTGCTTCTCTATAAAACGTTTTTCTAAATTTTTAATTGAAGTACCAGACTCTAAGATAATCTTATCTTTAATTAAAACTAAATTATGATAATATATCGCATAAACTGTTGCTGCTAACAAAAGAATACATACTACCACAATAATAATTATTTTTAGTTTTGATTTTTTCTTTGGTTTAATTCTTGGTTTCTTTTTATCTTTTTTAATTTCTTCCTTAATATTAACTTCTACAGTATCTTTTTTATCCTTCTTTTTCATTAGTACCACTTCCTCCACTGTATTAATTATAAAATTTAATTAACTTTGATACTCATCTATTGCACTATAGTCATCTATTGAATGATTTTGTGGTTGATTATTTTCATATGGCTTAACTTCATCTAATATATAGTTACAGTCAACGTTATTACCATTCTCATCAAATTCATAACATGAAACAATTTCTTCTTTTTCAATTGTTTTTTGTTTTGGATCTATGTAATATTTATATATACTATGCCCTCCTTGCATGAAAAAGTATTGATATAAATAATCATTATCAGTAGTATAAAATTCAAAGTTAGTTCCTATAATACTTCCAAGTTCTAAAACACTATTATTATCAAATGTATAAATTGTATATATTATATTTCTTGGTGAATATGCATCATCATGAACAAATAACTCAGGTACTGAATTTTTATCAATATCTACTAGAAGATAGTGATCATGTGAAATAGTTTCAGATGCCTCTTCATCATAATATTCTCCTTGCATTTGATCAAGTTGTTCTTTATATGCTTTTTTCCAGTCACCTTTAATATTAAATACTTCTTTTTTAGTTTCTTCCTTTTCAGTCTTTTTTGGTTCTTTATCTTTAACTTCTTTTTTAGTTTGATTTGAGCAAGCTGAAGTACATACTAAAAGTAATAGTATAAACAATATTTTAATACTTTTATTATTCATATTTATTCAACACCCCTTTTATAATGATCCTAATATTCCCATAATTAATGAAAATGCAGCAAGTGCAAGTATTACGAATAATACGATAACAATTGGCATTCTAATTTTATCAGCTACTTTTTTAAATACTAATATTGCATTAACTAGAATGATTACATTATAAGCAACAACAAGAGGTAATAATAAAGCTCCTATTAGAATTTTTAATACAATTCCTAAAACTTTAAAAATAACATAAGTTGTTGCAGCATCATTTTGTTCTTTATTTGATCCTGCAGCTATTGTAAACATAAAATAGTCACTAAAATAACCGTCTAAATATCCAGAAGATGAACCTCCATTATGAAACATACCTAAAGTTAAAATACTTAATATTACATATGTGATAAAAAATGGCGACATTTTTAGTTCCCATCCATTTACACTATCAATAATAAATGTAATTAATAATGGAATAATATATATACCTGAAATAATTGCACTTACTTTTATTGTTGAAGTTATCTTTTCATGATAACAGTTATCACATAAATTTTTATTAAAGAATAAAAGTTTATGTGGTTTTACATCTTCTTTTTCTTGATTACACATAATACATAATTTTTCATTAACTTTTTTCTTTCTACCCATAATTTTACTACCTCACTTCTTTTATTTATTATTTATTAATTTTGTTCTAGTCATCTGACTCTACATATTCAATTTGTGAACTATCAACTCTATGCCACATAAATGTTTTTTTCAAACTAAGATTATCCTCATCATAACCTTTTGGAAAATACATTAATGAATTTTCACTACCTATAAAAACTTCAAACTTGTCCTCATATCCCTCAGCGTAAACTCTTATTATTTCATTTCCATCTCCAGTGTTAACTTCATTATTAGTATCTTTCTCATCATCCTCATAATCTACTTTATCAGCAAGTTCATATGTTCCTTTTTTATGTATATAGCCACCTATTTGTCTAAAGAAAGTATGATCATCTCTAAACTCAATATAATCTGAATAAGTTCCTTTATATGAGTCATTCTCACCTACTTCATCGGATACGAAAAAGCCTGTAAAAGTTCTATTTTGTTTTTCAGCTTCTTGTTCACTTTTTGTCTTATATGGCTCTGGGCTACTACACCCTGTTAATACTATTAAACATAATAATAACAATACTGGTATTTTTTTAAGTTTCATATAGTTTTCCTTTCTATTTACTAATCTTTTTTAGTTACTTTTTTTATTTTTTTATCTTTGATGTTTTTTTCATCTCTAAGAGCATACACTTTATCAAGCCACTCATGTAATCTTTCGTTAGCTTCTTCTAATACTTCTTGTTGCTTATCTTCTTTATATACTGAAAATGCTCCATAAGGAATATAATTGTTAAATGTATCAAGTATAGAACTATTATGAAAATACATAAGTGCACAAACGTCTTCATCATCAATATAATGATCTTCAAAGAACTTCATTCGAATTTCATCTTCAAGTCCAACGTCATCAAAATCTTCTTCGCAATCTTCTTCAGTATAATAAGAAAGCGGATCTTCTATAAATTTACTACAAATGTCTTTTTTATATCTTTCATAATAAGTTTTCTTTTCTCTTTCAGTTACATTTTTAACCTTTTCATTGGCAAAGTCAGTTATATCTAAAAAATAAATTACTCTTTTGTTTTTAGAAATATAATCTTTTACTTCGTTTATTATATATTGCTCATTATCAAAATTTGGATCATAGGCAAAAACTACAAAGTCATCAGTTGATGATTTACTTGCTTTTTCAAAAGTTGCCATATCCATTGTTTTTAGATATTTATCTTCATTTTCTTCAACTACTTCTTCTTTTTTGTTTTTATTTTTTACTTCTTTTTTACTTTCAGTAGTTTTACCACACGCTGTAAGTAGTATGGTTAAACCTAGTAAAAAAATTAATAATATTTTTTTCTTTTTCATTATCCACTTCCTTACCACATTGAATCATCAGGGCTTGGATTTATATCTGGAGAGTTAACTTCTACTTTCTCATCTTCATTTCCCCTGATGAAAGAGTTAAATATTTCATTACAAAAGCCACATATAGTTTTTGATTTATCATCTTTGGCAATTAGTAAGTCATCACTTATATCATATTTAAAAATATCTTCTTCATCATCATCAATTTTAATCTCTAAAACATTATTATTGATAGTGTATTTCCCTGTACTTGTCCAAACTGCTCCACAACCTATAACCTGTAATGATACAGTATTATCACTATTAAAAGTAATATATCTTTCATGACTAATAACACCATCTTCTGTCTTGGCAAAAAAAGTTCCTGTAATATTATTTTTTTCTTCTTTAACTTCTTCTTTTTTAGTATCATTTTTAACTTCTTTTTTACTTTCATTAGATTTAGCACACGCTGTAAGTAGTATTGTCAAAACTACTAAAAAAACTAAAATAGACTTCTTTTTCATTAATCTTTCACCTCCTCTAAATATAATAGGCATTACCTTTAGAAAGATTTTTTACCACCACTAAATACTGGTACTTCTTTCTTGACATTCATATTACCATAAAATTTAGAAAAAATCTATAATTTACTGATTATTTTTCAGTATTTTATCAATAGATAAAATTTGCAAAAATGGTGATAATTCTTATAGTGGTACTTAATAGAATAATTATCAGTAAAAAAAAGAGGTGAAAAAATGAGAACAAAATATACCAAAGATGATAAAACTATTTTTAAAAAGATCAGTAAAAATATTAAGTTTTATTTTATTAATAATCAATGTTCTTCAGAAATTACAGATGAATATGGAAGAATTACAATGGAACAATTAGCTGAATTATCAAATAGTAGTTCTAGTATGATAGCTAATATTTTAGCTGAAAATGTAGATCAAACTTTTTCAATTGTTTTTTTAAGAAATATCGCTAAGGCTTTAAATACACCACTTTATGCATTCTTTTTAGATAAACCTATTAAAAATCCACCTGAAGATCCATTTGATAATTAAAAAAAGAATGCCTAAGCATTCTTAATATTTTATTTGGTAGCGATGGAGGGGCTCGAACCCACGACCTTTCGGGTATGAACCGAACGCTCTAGCCAGCTGAGCTACATCGCTGTAAAACATAATTATAATACCACAAAATATATTTTTTTACAATACTTTATTTTCTTTTTAATTTTTCTTGAACATTTTTTTGTTTTAGCATATAATGGTAGAGGTGTGAGGTGAATTTATGAAAAAATATGCAACTGGTCCAATCAAAAAGGCCACCATACAAAATATTAAATATAATGAAGGGAAATTATCTTATGAACAAATTGATACTGTAGTAGAAGATAATGTTTTATTTTACTATAATGTATTTAATAAGTTAATTCAATTAGATACTAAGTTCCCTGTAACTTATGAAGAAGATATTCATGATTTAATTTTATTTGATTTATCTGTTAAAGAACCTAATATACCTAATAAGTTAACATATATTTATGTTAATCCTATTGACTTGAAACCTGCTTATATTGATAATAATGATAAATTAGATAAAGTTAAGACAAATACTAAAAGTTTAATTAAAAAAATATCTCATAGAAGAACAAATTAATGTTCTTTTTTTATCTATAAAGTAGTAAATATAATTTAGTCATAATACCTTGGATAATTGGTCTTCTAATTTTAAATTTTGGATTAGGTGACTCTATTTCTTTTACGAGTGCTTTTACTAAACTCTTAGTATTATTTTTTTCAATTAGTGCAAACATATTTCTTTGAAGATGATTAATACTATTACGATTATGATAGATTTTATTATCATGAGATAAATATTTATCTTTATTATCAATCATTACTTGGTTAAATCCTGTTTTAAAAGCTCCTGGTTCAACTAAAGAGATTGATATATCTTTATCTTTTAAATATTTTAATTCTTCTTTTAGAGTAAAAGCAAGCATAGAAATAGCAGCTTTAGATGATGTGTAGCAGCCAATAAATGGAATTGGTAACATACTAGCAATAGATGAGGTAATAAAAATTTTACCTTTTTCTTTTCTTTGTTTTTTTATCCTATAAAATTCTTGGAGAAGTGAAAATGATGCAAAGATATTAGTCTCATAGTTATCTTTTAAGACGTCTATATCCATATATAAAAGAGATCCACCATTACCAATTCCAGCATGATTAACTAAACAGTCAATATTTAAAGTATTAATAAGACCTCTATCTGATTTATTTCTAATATCCATTTTAAAACATAGTATAGGAAGATTTAGTTTTTCAATTTTTTCTTTGACAGGTTTTACTTCTTCTTTAGTATGGACTGTTATATAAACTAAGTGTCCTCTTATAGCTAAAGCTTTAGCTAAGTCAAAACCTATTCCACTAGCTGCTCCTGTAATTAAAATTTTCATTAATTATCACCTAATTATAGTGTGCCACAAAATTAAATATAAATTAAAAAAATGATAGAATTTCACCTACCATTTTAAATAATTTTTTTTAACTCTTCAATTAAATGAGTTACTGAGGCACAACTCATAAAGCAGATTACTCCATTTTTATATGGAAGTAATTTATTAATTTCATCTTCAGTAATTAATTGACTATCTTTAATTTTTTCTATAATTAAATTAGAAGTAACATTAGGATAATCTTCTTGTTTTTCTCTATTTGAATCAATTGGAGTTATAAAAACATGATCAGCTAAACTTAAGGCGTTGGCAAATTCAAAAGTAAAATCTTTAGTTCTAGAATATGTATTAGGCTTAAAGACTACTGTTAAACTCTTCTTAGGATATTTTTGTTTTACTGCTTCTAAAGTAGCTTTAATCTCTGTTGGATGATGAGCATAGTCATCAATAATTATCGTATCTTTAATAATTTCTTGAGCAAATCTTCTTTTAGCATTTTGAAAGTTTAATAACGCTTTAGTAATAATACTTTTAGAAATTTGTAAATAGTCACACATTACAATAGCAGCGACAGTATCTAATACCATATGTTTTCCATATAAGGGAATTGTAAAATGTCCATATAACTCGTTATTCATAAATATATCAAATGATGAGCCGTCTTCTAATAATTCTAAATTTTTAATTATAACGTCATTATTATCATTAAATCCATAAAATATAGTCTTTGTTTTATAATTTATTTTTCTAACTTCTAAGTTATCACCACATGCTATTACTAATTCTTTAGCTTGATTAGCAAATTTTTCAAAAGTAGTAGTAATATCATCTAAATCTTTATAGCATTCTAAGTGTTCTTTTTCAATATTTGTAATAATCGCATATTTTGGATGATATGCTAAAAAATGTCTATTAAATTCATCTGACTCTATAACAAAATATTTATTATCAAATGACGCTTTACCATCTCCTGCTCCTACAAAGTAGTTACAACCTACACTTGAAGATAAGATATGTTTAATTATTGAAGAGGTGGTAGTTTTTCCATGAGTACCAGATACACCAATACTATCAAATAAGTCAACTACTTCCCCTACTATTTCATTATATTTTTTTACCTTTAAACCTAACTCTTTAGCTCTTTTTATTTCTTTATGATCTTTATTAAATGCTACTGAATAAGTAACTATAGTATCTTTATCTATATCGTGTGTTGAGTCATAATAAATTTTAATATTACGTTCTTCTAATCCTTTTTGGGTAAATTTATATTCCTTACAGTCATCATATCCAGATACACTATTACCTAAGTCAGCTAAAATTTGAGCTAAAGTTGACATTCCTGTTCCTTTAATTCCTATACAATAATATTTCATATTATCAACTTCTTTCTTTTCTATTATAAACTATGCCTAAAAATTTGTAAATGTACTAACTCTTTAATGTAGTAATAACTCTTTAATTTTATCTTTAATATTTGGATAAAAAAATAAATAAGTAGTACGTATTAATAAATAGATTGGTAAAGCCATAATAATTCCTAATATTCCAAATAAGGATCCTCCAATAGAGATCATTATAATAGTTATAAATGGGCTAATTTGATTAGTTTTACCATATATTTTAGGAGATATTAAGTAACTATCGATTATGGGAAAAAGTATACAAATAATAGTTGTAGAAGTTAATAGTTTAATAGAGATATTAGTAGCTATAATCATCCCTACTAAACTAGTTGTAAGACATCCAAAGTATGGAATAATACTAGTAACTGATGCTAAAATACCAAGTAATAGCCAATTAGGATGACCAATTATTAAAAATAAAATAGAATATTCAAAAAATTGAACTAACATAACTAAAGCTAAACCCTTTATATAATTTTCTATTTCTTTATCTATATATTTAACGTATTTAAAAATTAAATTAGATATTTTTTCTAGATTAGTTTTTACTTTTTCTTTGATATTTTCTATGTTGTATAAAAAGTAAATAAATGCTATAAATCCTATAATTAATTGTTCTATGAAGTCAATTGATTTTGTAACTACTTGTAAGGTTTTGTGACTTAGAATATTACTAATATATTTAATTTGTTGATTAAAAAAGTCTGTAAGTTTAATAGAGATATTACCTAAGTTAAGATTCCATTTATTTGTTAGGTGTTGGAGTGAAGAAATTATATATTTTGAAAATAAGTTTAATTGATTATAAAGAATTGGTAAAGTAATTACTAAAATAGAAGTTAAAATTATACTTATGATAATTATTATTAAGAAGACGGCTAATTTATTATTTATTCCTTTTGATACAAGTATTTGTTTAAATGGATTTAGGGCATAGGCGAAAGAAAATGATAATAAGAATGGAATTGTAATTTTTATAATTTTTTCTAAGATATTCCACCAAAGTTCAAAGTTAGTGACTGTCAAATAAAAAAGAAGTAGAAATACTAAGAGGTTAATGGCTTTGATATTCAGTTTATTAGAAAACACTTTTATCACTCCTCTAGAATAATTGTAACAGGACCATCATTTTCTATTTTGACTGACATATTACTTCCAAAAATACCAGTATCTACTTCAACATAATTTCTTAAGTATTTATTAAATTCATTATATAACTTATAAGCTTCATCTTTTTTCATAGCATTATGATAACTTGGTCTTGATCCTTTTTTAGTATCTGCATATAAACTAAATTGGGAAATAGATAAAATTTTACCACCTATATCTAGGATGGATTTATTCATTATATGATTATCATCATCAAAAATTCTTAAGTTTATAATCTTTTTAACTATTTTATCTATTTTAGAGTTATCATCATCTACATTAAATCCTACTAATAAGGTAAGGCCTTTTGAAATTTGACCTACTATTTTACCATCTACTTCAACACTAGAAGATTTAACTCTTTGAATAACTACTTTCATTGCATTAATCTTTCTACTTGGTATATAAATGGTTGTTTATTTAATTCTAGTAACAAGCGATTTAACTGATCAATTCCTTTTAAATAGACGCCTAATTCATATACCATTTCATCTTCTTTATGGATTAATTTGATACTATCTATACTTATATTTAACATAGAAGTTTTTTGGACAATATCAGCCATTTTATTATCAATGCTATTAGAGTAAATCATTAAAATAGTAAAATATTTTTTATCTAGGTCAATTAAGTCATTCCAAGATATAGAAATCATTCTATTTTCTAACATAGCTAGATTATGACAATTTGTTCTATGAACACTAATACCATTACCTTTAGTAATATAGCCAACTACTTCATCACCAAAGATTGGATGACAACAATTAGCTAGGTTTACTTTTACTTTGTCTATTCCAGATACAATGATATCAGCATCATTTTCTTTTGAAATAGGTTTAGTAATTTTAGGTGGAGCTTGAATTGGTTGCTCATCAACAATATTAATAACAGCATTAGCAGAATGTTTTCCATTACCTACTGCAAGGTATAAATCTTCTAAGGAATTAAGTTTTAATGATTTTAAGATTTTTTCTAAATTTTTACTATCAAATATAGTAGCAAAAGATAGTTTTCTTTTACGTAATTCTTTTTCTATTTGATATTTACCACGTTCAATATATAATTCTCTTTCGTTTTTAGAAAAATAACTTTTAATTTTATTTTTAGTTTGAGTGGCTTTGACTATTTGAAGCCATTCTTTAGAAGGGGCTGAGTTTTTATTTGTATTAATTTTTACGATATCGTTATTTTTTAATTCATAGTTTAAGGGAACAATATTGTTATTGACAATAGCTCCTACAGTGGTTTCTCCTACTTTGGTATGAATTTTATAGGCAAAGTCAATTGGGGTTGCTCCCTTAGGTAGTTCAATTACGTCACCTTTTGGGGTAAATACATAAATGTTATTGTTTAATACTTCGTCTTTGACACTATGAACAAATTCTTCATTACTCATTTTATCACTATTTAAATCCATAATAGTTTTAAAAAATTGTAGTTTTTGTTCAGTAGTTGACTGCATACTTACTTTAGCATCTTTATTTTCTTTGTAAGCCCAGTGAGCTGCGATACCATTTTCTGCTACTTCATCCATCTCATAAGTTCTAATTTGAATTTCAAATAAATATCCATCTAGACCAAAGACTGTCGTATGAAGAGATTGATACATATTAGGTTTTGGCATAGCAATATAGTCTTTAAATCTTCTAGGAAGTGGTCTAAATTTAGAATGGATTATTCCTAAAGCAAGATAACATTCTTGTTCTGTTTTAACTAAAATTCTAAGAGCTAATAAGTCATATATATCACTGAATTTTTTACCTTTATTTAATTTATTATAAATACTATAGATACTTTTACTTCTGCCTTTAATTTCATGAACAATATTATGTTCAGTTAAAAGACTTGCGACTTGCTGTAACATTTCATAAACAGTTTTATCACGTTCTAGTTTTGTATTATTTAACTTTTCAGCAATATCATAAAATACATCTGGTTTTAAATATCTTAATGATAAATCTTCTAGTTCACTTTTAATTTTATGAATACCTAAATGTTGAGCAATAGGAGCTAAAATTTCTAAGGACTCTCTAGCTTTAATTTTTTGTTTTTCTGGTGGTAAGGCCCAAAGTGTTCTCATATTATGAAGTCTATCGGCAAGTTTTACGATAATTACACGAACGTCTTCACTAATACCTACAATAATTTTTTTGTAATAGTCAATTAAATAGTCATTTTCTGTAGAAAAATGAATTTTAGAAAGTTTCGTAACTCCTTGAACTAATCTTGTAACCTCACTACCAAAAGCAGATTGCATCTCGTCAACGGTGCAATCTGTATCTTCTAAAACGTCATGAAGTAAAGCTGCTTGAATTGTTTCAGCATCAGCATATATAGTAGTTAGAATAAGGGCAACATTTAAGGGATGAATAATATATTCTTCCCCACTCTTACGATATTGTCCTTGATGCTTATCATAGGCAAACTGATAAGCTTTCTTTATTAAATCTAAATCCTTTTCTTCATGAAGATATGACTTTAAACGAATTAATAAATCATCAAGCGTTGGATTTTCTTTTTCCTTTGACATAATATCATTCCTTTACTAGCAATTAACCCCTTTTACTTTCTTTTCTTCATAGTCATCTTTATATACTACTTTTCTTTTTTTATTTTTATTTAGGTTTTTACTTTCTAATACAATAAATAGAGTTGTTGCAATATAAATTGATGAATAAGTACCAACAATAAGTCCAAATAACATAGCTAAATTGAAAGTTAAAATTTCATGAGAACCTAAGAATATTAAAGCAATAACTGGTAAAATAGTAGTTATAGAAGTATAGATTGTTCTCATAAATGTTTCACGAATACTTTGATTACAAATTTGTTTTAACTTTTCTTTATCTAATTTATCTTCCTTACTTAGATTTTCTCTAATACGATCGAATGAGACGATGGTATCGTTAATAGAATATCCAATAATTGCTAAGACTGCTGCTATAAACATAACTGATATTTCTAAATGGAATATAGCAAATAAAGCAAATATAATTAAAACGTCGTGAATTAAAGCAATAACAGAAGAGATTGCATAACTAAATTTAAATCTTAGTGAAATATAGATAATAATTCCTAACATAGCAAATAATACTGAAATAATTGCATTTTTAGTTAGTTCTTTTTTAACAACATTAGAAACTACCCCAATATTAACTTTAGCATCTTCATATTCTTTTTCAAAATAGTCTGTAATAGTTGCTACTTTTTTAGCATTTAAGACATTTTCAACTTTCATTATTACTTCATCATCAGTGATAGTATAACTATTTAAATCTAAGTCTAACTCAGACATGGCTTTATTAATATCTTTTTTAGTAATTTTTTCTCCTGTTTCAATAGTTATATCACTACCTGACTTATAGTCAATTCCTAAATTAAATCCCTTAGTTAGAGCAATTACTGCTCCTATAACAATTATTAATATTGAAAGTGTTGCAAAAATACGAGTATGTTTTAAGAAATTAGTATTTTTAAATGGTATTTTTTTAACGGCTTCATTTTTAGATAGGTTTGGAATATCTTTTTTATCTACACAAATAAATGCTTTTAATTTATCATCAAAATATCCTGTTTTAATAAAGATATTTAATAAAATTCTAGTAATAAATACCATGGTAAACATTGTAACAATTACTGTAATTATTAACATTGTAGCAAAACCTTTGACACTACTTTCTCCAAATTCAAACATGATAATAGCAACTAAAAGTGTTGTCAAATTGGCATCTAAGATAGCACGCAATGAAGTTTTTGATCCATCTTTAAATGCATGTTGTAAGCTTTTTCCTTGATATAGTTCATCTTTAATACGTGAGAATGTAATAACATTAGCGTCAACGGCCATTCCAATTCCTAAGACTAAAGCAGCAATTCCAGGTAAAGTTAAAACCCCACCTATTAGCCAAAAGACAAAGAAGACTAAGAAGGCATATAAAAGCATGGCAACAGATGAAATTAATCCCGCAAAACGATAAACTATTAGTAATAATATGATAATAGCTGAAATACCAATAATTCCTGCGACTAAAGTTTTAGATAAAGTCGAATCCCCAAAAGATGCTCCTACTGTCTTTGATGAAATTTCAGTAAGTTTTGATGGAAGTGATCCACTATTAATTAAGTCAACTAAATTTTCAACTTCTTCAGTAGTAAAATTACCTTGAATAATAACATCAGAGGCAAATCCTTGATCAACTGTAGCTGCTGAAAGACAATTTGAGCCAGTACTACCACATGAAGATTGTTCCGTAGAATAATGGTCTACTGCACTATCATAATCTAGCCAAATTACAATTGTATTATTAGTAGTTTTTGATACTTTATTAGTAACTTGATAAAACTTATCCTTATTTTTAACTGATAATGAAACAGCAGGATTACCTGCTTTATCTTCACTTACTTTAGCTCCACCCGCTTTTAAAACATCACTGTTCATTAATAAATTATCATTAGTATCTCTAAATGATAAAGTAGCAACTGTAGATAGTTGTTTTCTAGCTTCATCTGGATTAGTTACACCCGCTAACTTAACACGAATTTTATCATTACCCTCTAAAATAATTTCAGGTTCATTAACACCTAAAGAGTCTATTCTTTTACTTAAGGTTTTATAAGTAGCAGTTAATTTTTCTTGAGTCATTTTAGATCCATCAATACTTTCTACTTTGTATAAAACTTCAAATCCTCCTTGTAAGTCAAGACCAAATTTTAAATCTTTAAATATAGGAACTAAACCTAATAAAATTACTGCTATAAAAATCAACATAGTAATAGTTGATAATATAACTTTACTTTTTCTCTCCTTATTTTGTAATTTACTTTTTTTCATGTTTACACCTCTTCTTTATTTTGTAAATATAAATTTATTTTTTTATGATCTAGATGAATAATATCTTGAACAATATCAGAAAGAGTTAAATTCTTTTTATTTACCCAAACACACTTTTTTAAATATTGCCAAATCTCATATTCATGAATATCTTTAAAGTTTAATCTTTTTAATTCTTCTAATTTAGCATGTAAAGCAGGTTTTACTCTTTCGTATAGTTCTTTCTCAGTTTGAAAAACAACTTCCATATAATCACCTATCTTCTCAAATCACTTATTATTATAGAACAAAACCTAAAGAAATAAAAGAAAAATCAACAAATTTGTTAAATTAGTCATCTTTTTTAGCTCTAGGGAAACTATGATAATAAACTTCTTTTAATCTATCAGTCGTAACATGTGTATATATTTGAGTTGCACTTATGCTTTCATGACCTAGTAATTTTTGGACACTTGTTAAGTCACAACCCTCATTTAATAAATGGGTTGCAAAAGAATGTCTAAGCATATGAGGAGAAATATTTTTAGTTAATGAAGTTTGTTTAATTAATTCATTTAATATATATCTAACCCCACGTTCTGTTAATTTTTCTCCTAAGTGATTTAAAAACAAAAAGTCAGTAGTACTCTTTTTTAATTTTTCTCTACCATCTTTTAAATAGGTATTTAATATTTCTTCACAATATTCTCCATATTCTACTTGTCTTTCTTTATTACCCTTTCCTAAGATAATAATTTTTCTTTCACTTAAATTTATATCACTAGTTTTAATATTAACTAATTCTCCTACTCTAACCCCAGTTGCATAAAGCATCTCTAAAATTAGTCTATCCCTTTGTCCTAGAGGTTTTAAAATATCAGGTACTAAAAACAACTCTTCTAATTCGTTATATTCAAAATATCTTGGTAATTTCTTAGCTTTTTTTTGACCATTTAATAGTAAGAAAACATTATTATTAACTATATTTTGTTTTACTAGATATTTATAAAAACTACGTAGAGCACTTAACTTTCTATTAATTGAGGTATTAGTATCTTTTTTCTTATCTTTTAAATACATTAAATAAATTCTAGTATCACTATATTCTATATCTTTATAGTCAATAGCTTCTTTTTGACAATACTCTAAAAATTCTAAGATATCATTTTTATAGCTATTAACTGTATACATAGAATATGCTTTTTGATAAGATAAATAATCTAAGTAATTATCTAAATTTTCATTTTTCATAAATATCACAACCTATAAATTTATTTCTTTTTTGGAGAAACAATACCTAATTTTTCGGCATCATTAGTTGCTAATATATCATCTAAATCCATATATTTCATAACTTCATCCATTCCACCATGTTCATAAAGTGTTTTAACTTGGTCATTTTCAAAGTACTTAGGATCATTATTAGATGAGTAAGTATTATATAGATCTTCTTCATCTTCATAATGGATAAGTTCTCTTTCATATCGATCATTTCTAGCTGCTTTTTCATTTTTAACTTTTTCTATTTGTAAAGAGATTATTTTTCTTTGTTTATTATCAATATTATCTTTAGTTAAAGCATTTTCTAATACATGCAAATAGGTATTTTCCCATTCAATCATTTTTCTTAAGTTTTGATAATTTTTTCTAAAAAAGAGACTAATATTTTGTTCAGTTTGTCTAAGATTTTTCTCAACTTCTAAACTGTTTTCTTGACTTTTATATAAGTTATCATAAAGTGTAGCATATCTTATATATTCTTCTAATAAAGATCTTAATCCTTTTTTAACTACTACTTCTTTATTACTACCATCTTCTTTATCGATTGCTATTTTACTTATACCTTTTAATACAGGAAGATCTATACTATATTGTTCTTCTTTTGTTAAATAAGTTATATTTTTAGGATTTAATAAAAAGTTTTTGGTTGTTTTATTCATAGCTAGTGAAATAATATAAGTAATAAAGTCATTTAATCTATCAGTATGATCAGTTAATATTTCTTGATGAGGTTTTGAATTATTTTTTTTTAATCTTAAATTAGTAGCTTGTTCAAATAAAAGTAAGTCATCATAGATTATTTCACTTTTTTCTAATCTTTTATCTACTTTATAAACAAGAGTTAAGTGATTTTCATTTTGTTCTAATCTAGTAAGATAGGAAATATCTTTATTTTTGATTTTTTTAATTAAATCTTGTTCATTTTTATAACAACAAGTAAGAGAGTCAATTTCTTCTATTTTAAATGAATTTTTAACTTGATCTTTAATTTTAAACTTTAATGGATGACAAATATCATAATAAGATTTTTCTCTTTGTCTTTTAGCTTCATCCATTTTTAAAAAGTGCTGATATCTAACTATATCGTTATAAGAAGCTAAATATAAATAATATGCCATATTACTACCTCCAACTGATTTTTAACTATTAAAATAATTTTATCATTATTTATGTATTTTTTTAAGTAAAAAGAGAAAAAAATCATTCTTTCTCTTTTTCATAGTCACATTCAATACATGCTATTTTTTTATTTTTATCTACTAAGGTTTTACCACATTTTGGACATTTTTCTAAAAGTGGCCTATCCCATGTTGCGAATTTACATTTTGGATAATTAGTACAGCCATAAAAAGTTTTTCCTCTTTTTGTAGTTCTTTCGATAATTTTTCCATCACATATTGGGCAATCCATGACTTCTTTAACTTCTTTTTCTTGTTTTTTAATATATTTACATTCAGGATAATTACTACATGCGACAAATTCTCCATAGCGACCTTTTCTTATTACTAAGGGATTACCACAATTAGGACATTTTTCTCCTGTTTCTTGTGGAGCTTTTTTCTCCATCTCATCAAAAGCTGATTTAACACGAGGTTCAAATAACTTGTAAAATTTTTCTAATACTTCATTCCAAATTAAATTTCCTAAAGCAATTTTATCTAAGTCATCTTCCATATTTTTAGTATATTCTACATTGATTAAGTCTGAGAAAAATTCTTGCAATTTATCGGTAGTTTCAATTCCCATTTCAGTAGGTTTAAATTTCTTTTCAACTACTTCTACATAACCTCTTTCTTTAATTGTATCGATAGTTTTTGCATAAGTAGAAGGTCTTCCTATTCCTAACTCTTCCATCTCTTTAATTAGTTTAGCTTCACTATATCTAGCAGGTGGTTTTGTAAAATGTTGTTCTTTTTCAACTGTTTGAGTAGTTAAAACTTCACCCTTTTTATATTCTGGTAATATCTTATCTTCACTTGTCTCATAATCTTTATAAAGAGCTAGATATCCATCAAATAATAATACTTGCCCACTAATTTTAAATTTATAATCTTGATTATCTAATATTACGGTAGTTTGATTTACTTTAGCATCAGCCATTAAAGATGATAATGTTCTTTTATAAATTAAACTGTATAATTTAAATTCATCATTTGATAAATATGGCTTAACAGTTAGAGGATCTCTCAACACACTAGTAGGACGAATAGCTTCATGAGCATCTTGAACATTTTCTTTCTTTTTACTAGTTTTTATATATCCTGTATATTCTTTACCATAGTTTTTTATAATATATTCATAGGCTGGGCGAGTAAAATCATCACTTAAGCGAATAGAATCCGTTCTCATATAAGTGATTAATCCGACAGTTTCATTTTCTAAGTCAATACCTTCATATAACTTTTGAGCAATACTCATCGTCTTTTTAGCGGAAAAACCTAACTTAGTAGAAGCTTCTTGTTGTAATGTACTAGTAATAAATGGAAATTTACTTTTCTTAGTTTTCTTTTTTTGTTCAATTTCTTCAACAATATAGTCACAATTAAGTTTAGCTAAGACTTCATCACAGTCTTTTTCAGTAGAAAGTTTAATTTCATCTTCTTTATATTTGAATAATGAGGCATCCACTTCATCAAATTTGGCAGTTATAGTCCAATATTCTTCCTGATTAAATGCTTCTATTTCACGTTCTCTATCAACTATTAATTTTAAAGCTACACTTTGAACTCTTCCAGCACTTTTAGCTCCAATTTTACTTTGTAATAGTTTGGATAAGCGGAACCCAATAATTCTATCTAAAATTCTTCTTGTTTCTTGACTTCTAACTAAATTATCATCAATTAAAGTTGGATGGTGCATTGCTTCTAATACTTTATCATGTGTAATTTCATTAAATAATACTCTCTTATATTGATCATCAGAAATATTTAAGGCATCTTTCAAATGCCATGCGATGGCTTCTCCCTCACGATCTGGGTCGGATGCTAAATAGACAATATCACTATTTGATACATCTTTTTTTAATTCAGAAATAACTTTCTTTTTACCAGTAATTGGTACGTAATTTGGTTGAAATCCATTTTCAATATCCACACCTAATCCATATTTACCTGAAGTCGCTAAATCCCTAATATGTCCTTTAGATGATACAACTTTATAGTCTTTTCCTAAATATTTTTCAATTGTTTTACTTTTACTAGGGCTTTCAACAATCACTAAATGTTTACTCAATTCACACACATCCTTCTTTTATACTTATACAAATTAAATTGATTTTTGTCAATTATATTTTATACATATTACTATTATTATATTAGATATTTTACAATTTTTCATAAAACAATAAAAAAAACGAATACATTTGCACTCATTTTTTTTAATTATCTAGATTTTATAAGTGATTTATTAGATATATTTTTTTAAAGACTATACTTTGTTAACACTTTTTCTACTCTAGATAAATCTATATCTGTTTTTTTATCGATTACTTCTTGTAATACAGGCATCCAATTTCCCGCATGACATTTATAATTTATATCACCATTAGGATGATTTTTTACATAGTCTCTAATTTCTCCAATTGATCTAGTAGAAAATTCATTAAAATTATCTATAGTCATAATATAGGCTGCTCCTGACTGGTTACTGATCATTCCACTTGTCTTATCAAATTTTTCAAAGATAACATATCCATTTTTTAAAACATGCGCTATATATCCATCAAACTTATTTTTACCCATTAATGTTGCATATATTTGTTCTTTATTGTTCATATAAAACTTTTTCTTAGCTAAAGCTAAATTATTATATTCTTCAACACCCTTTTTAGTATTCTTACGTCTTTCGTATTTTTTTCTTTCATTACCAGTATTTTCACTATTTGGAATATAGACATCTTCTGTATTAATTATACTAAAGTTTTGTAATGTTTCTTCATTAAGTGTAGATAGACATTCTTTTACTTCTTTTGGACTCCATCCTTTAAAAGCATCTTCTTTAAATCGTTTCATCCCAATTGTTGGATGTTTTTGTAAATAATTCTTTAAGTCTATTGAAAAATCTAAAAAACTATAGCAATGATTATCTACACCTATAAAAATATTTGAAGTATTCTCTTCTATTTTATGTAAGTAATAATTAATTGCATAATAAACAGACGAATCAACTTCTTCTAATTTTGAACAACTATTTAATGTCGATACGGCTAGATAAAATAAAAACTTTTCTTTGTTAATACCATCAAGTATCTTTGTATTTAATGCATTTTCATAAGTAAATTTTACTAACTCTTTATTTTGAATAATTATACCTGTTATATCTTTACATAAAATCTCTTGAAAAATAATCTCCGAAGGAATTGCCTCATTTAGTGGCATCTTACCATAAAATTCATTCCATTTTGAAAAATATTCATTTATGTAATAATGACTTGAAATATAATTCTTTATTTCATTAATATTATCCATATGACTAAGCTTAGTTCTAACATCTTTTATAATTTTATTAGTTAATACTTTCAAAGTATCAGCATCATTATATAAAATTGAAGATATCATTTCATGTTCTTCACTAGTTTCTTCTTTATTTTTACAAATAAAAAATTTTAGTAAATGCTTCATAAGAACATGGTAATTAAAATAAATATTTTTTTCTTGTGCGTTACTTTCATATAAAAAGATATCACCATCATTAAAATATGTTTGTACTATATAATTAGGTAATTTAAATCTTTCTGCTAAGTCACTACCAATTTCTTCCATTTTTTTATGAAAAGCTCTTCTTTTATATTTATCGTCAAATAAGTATTCTAATATATCAACATTTAATTGTATTGGTGTACTGTAATTGATACCAAAATTCATTAACTCATTAATTGTTAATTTACTTTCATTAATCATACTTGTCCCCCTAAAAGTGACACATATTATAACACAAACCTTATATTTTGTCAATTGACACTACTTTTCGTGATTTTTCAAATATTCATTAACTGGTCCGTAACTTCTTCTATGTTCTTTAATAATTCCATATTCATTAATGGCATCTAAATGTTTTTTTGTAGGATAACCTTTATTATTGATAAAGTCATACATTGGATATTTTTTATCTAATTCAATTAACATTCTATCTCTAGTTACTTTAGCAATGACACTTGCTGCGGAAATAGTTATACTTTTTAAATCCCCCTTAATAATAGAAGTTGTAGGAATATCTATATCTAATTTCATGGCATCAATTAAAATATGCTCTGGCTTAATTTCACATTTTTCAATTGCTTCTTTCATAGCCATTTTCGTTGCTTCATAAATATTTACTTCATCAATTATTTTTTCATTAATAACTCCAACACCTACACTGATAGCTTGATCCATAATTTTATCATAAAAATCTTCTCGTTTTTTTTCTGATAGTTTTTTTGAATCGGTTAATCCATCTAATTCAAACTTTTCTGGTAAAATTACACAAGCAGCAACAACAGGACCAACTAATGGTCCCCTACCAACTTCATCAACTCCACCGATCAAAGAAATATTTTTCTCTCTTAGTTTTCTTTCATAACGATAATTGTCTTTGCCACATAAATATAAGTCTATTTTTTCAATCGTTTTTTTATCTTTTTTATTATTTCTTTTTTGTTTTAAGTTAAGACATTCTTCTATATCCATTAATTGGTAACCGTTATAATCTATTATATTGATTTTATCTTTTGGAAAACAACTGATTTCAAATACATCATTATATTTTACTTCTATATTAGAAAAATCTATTTTACTATTCCAGGAGATTTCTTCATAATATTCCTTATCACATACTAGTTCAATTTTTATTGCCTCATCAATTATTCCTTGAAGTACTAAACTAGCATCATCTATTACAATATATTTATTTTTATCCAATGATAAGGTTTTTAATTTTTCAATTATCTCTTCTTTTTTCATACTACTTCTATCCTTACTCTAACCTATTTTAATCTATCCAATGTAACTGGACCTAAATATCCATTTTTTAAATCATTAATAATAATACCTGATACTTTTTCATAATCTGCAACGCCACCCTTGCTAAGCGCACCTCGTTTTTTAGCAACTAAGTCAAATTCTTCAATCATATCATCACTTAATGATGAAATACCATATCGTTCTTTCAACTTTTCTGGATATAATTTCATCATGATTTTCAAAACAAAGCAAGCCAAATCCATGGTATCTAGAATTTCTTCTTTAATAGATGATAAGGATGCTAGAATATAAGCTGAATTTTGATTTTCTAACTTTGGCCATAAAATACCAGGGGTATCTAACAGTTCAATATTTTTATTAATTCTTATCCAGGATAAAGTTTTAGTAACACCTGGTCTATTGCCAACATTTACTGTTTTTTTACCAACTAATCTATTAATTAAAGTTGATTTTCCTACATTTGGTACTCCGACAATTAAAGCTCTAATGTTTCTTTCTTTTAATCCTTTAGCTATTCTTTTTTGATTGATTTCTTTCATTATTTCTTGACTCTTTATTAAAATTTGAGAAACATTAATATTATTTAATAAATCTATAGGAATAACTATATAACCTTTTTCTTGGTAATAATTAATCCATTCATTTGTATAAGTCTTATCACATAAGTCATACTTAGTCATAATTAATATTCTTTTTTTACTACCAATTAAATCATCTAAATCAACTATTTTTGATGATGAAGGCATTCTAGCATCAATTACTTCGTAAACTATATCAATAATATCTAGTTTTTCTTTAATTTCTCTTTTGGTCTTAGCCATGTGACCAGGGTACCAATTGATTACGTTTTTTTGAAACTTTTCATTTTCATTCATATTTGACATAAAATCACTTCCCTTAAAATATATTTATCAGTCATTTTTATTTTCCTCCAAATATTTATTATAAAATTCATCCATTGAA